>JBIKVX010000099.1:0-7020 GCA_044356625.1 Flavobacteriales bacterium
AACGCATCCAATTCCCTTCCATAAGCAGCCTTGCTCAATGCTGAATAATTCTCTCTCGACTTCAATCGATCAATGACCTCTTCCATGCTCAACGACAATTCATGCTTTTCATGAATAGGTCCTAAGGCCTGCAATTCCAAAGTAGGCACTCCGCCTTCGCTCATGAAATAGGGAGACCACGCCAAGTTCGCAAGAGAAGGCGCGTTGCGAGCGAATTCATTTTCATGAAAGGAAGAAACCGTTCTTCCGTCGGTAAATGCCGCAGGCAAGCGATGACAAGAAGCGCAAGACTGATCTTCGTTCTTCGACAACTTCACTTCATAAAATAATTTCTTTCCTAATTCGAATCGAAGAAGCGTCGGTTCATTTCCTTCCGGGAAATTTATAGGTGGAAAATAATGCGGTTGTTTGAATGAAATAGGCTTGTCCTGCAATCCTTCTTCGGCGCAGCCTGAAAGGATTCCAGCTAACAAAAAAAAGAAAACTATGATTCTCATTGAAGATGAAACGCTGAAACAAAATTGTTAGTGATGCGCTCTGCCAATGGGAAATTCGAAGTGGTGTGCGTAAGGTTGTCAATAGACAAATCAATAGGATCCACAGGTCTGTTGAAGACACTGTCAATAGCCACTTCAATGTTGAACGTGCGCGAATCGCCTTCCGCCAAACTTACATTTCCAGTATTGAAATGCAAGACGCGATACAGAGGATCGTCTCCTGTGTGATAAGAGTAAGAATCCATCAACGGCGCATTCGGCGCGCCTGTTAGCTCATACCTTCCTTCCACCTTGACAAAAATATATCCAGTATTCCAGTACCAAAACATACCGTTGGAACCTTGAACACTCAAGGGATTCGAATTAGCATATTGCGAAGGATCGACATTTTTATTCAGATTAGCTGGCACTCCTACACCGAAAGAAAGCGAAGAAAATGTTTGTGGAGAAACATCCAGAGAAAGTGTTTTCGGTTCAAGAAGCGTAAACATAAAAGCTTGTTTCAACAAGGTGGAATCAGAGCCGTTATGCGCGAAAATATTCGATAAATAAAATTGAACGTTTTCCACCCTGATTTGCTGTCCGAAGGAATTGGTATAAACCGAATCAATGGAAAGCGGCTCACCGTTGTACGTTGGAATAAATTTCAGATGCACTTTCGGCTTCGGAGTTTGTGGACTTTCTTCTCCACACGACCCGAGAAATAGAGCAAGTAAAACGACGAAGAAATAATTATTCACAATTTTCATTTTCATTGCTACATGGATTTACTTTCACTTCACAGATTAAAGATAACATTCAATTTGCAAATTTGACTTTCTATTGATGGAAAATGAACCCTTTCTCGTATTAAAAAGTTCTGCAGGTAGCGGAAAGACCTACGCCCTGGTGAGACACTTCCTTTTTTTAAGTTTAAAGAGCGAAGAAGCTTTTGCATATAGCCACATTTTGGCTATTACATTCACCAATGCCGCAGCTTCTGAAATGAAGGAGCGCGTAATGGAAAGACTGCATGAATTCACCTTTCCAAAAGCATTAGAAGGAAAGAATGAATTGTTCAACGACATTCGGAAGGAACTCGATGTTTCTCCGATGATCTTGCAAGAGCGTGCAAGAAAAACCTTGTCGCACATGCTTCACAATTATTCGCGCTTAAGCATCAGCACCATCGATAGCTTTACGCACCGCATTGTACGCGCCTTCGCGAAAGACCTTCAGATTCATCCCGACTTTTCCATTGAAATGGATACCGAGAAATTTCTCGAGCAATGCGTAGACGCGTGTCTCGATGAAGTTGGAGAAGATGCTGAATTGACGACCTATCTGGAAAATTACGTCATGAGTAATTTCGAAGAGGAAGAGGATTGGAACGTTAAAAAAGGAATGATTGGCATTTCAAGACAACTCGTGAAGGAAGATGCACGGAGCATTCTTCAACTGTTCGAGAATTTGCACATTACAGAATATGAATTAATAAAAAAAGCCTATCAAGCGAAGCTTACAGAGCTTACTGAAGAGCTCTTCAAAAGAATCGATAATGTCTTGGAGAAGATTGAAGAGAACAATCTCACCGCACAAGATTTTTTCAATAATGGAAAAGGCACCATCACTTATTTGCGGAAAGTAAGAAGCGGAACTTTCGATTTACCCGGAGCCAACCTTCTCAAAGTTCTGGAAAAGGGATGGGGCAAACCGAAACAAACGCAAGTAGATGCGCTGAATCCGCTGCTTAATGATACTGCAGAATACATTATTGAATGGTTGAAAGGAAACAACAAGCACGATTTCACTCGAATCATTAAAATACTTCCTCGCATCTTCACGACCGGTTTGCTTAGCAAGCTGAACGCAGTGAGTCAGCGCATTAAAACAGAAGAAAACCTGTTGCTCATTTCAGACTTTCACGCTATCGTTTCCGCTGTTGTACAAGAAAGCACCGCTCCATTTATTTATGAGCGTGCAGGAGAGCGTTTCCACCATATTCTCATCGATGAGTTTCAAGACACTTCTGAAATGCAATGGAAGAATTTCCTTCCACTTTTCGAAAACGCCATTGCGCAAGGAAATTTTAATTTGGTTGTTGGAGATGGAAAGCAGAGTATCTATCGTTGGAGAAATGGAAATGTTGAACAATTCGTTCGTCTTCCGAAATTGTACGATGGCGCTCCGGATACCATGCAACACTTACTAAGCAATGCTTACAAAGAAGATGTATTAAATACAAATAGAAGAAGTGGAAAAGCAATCATTGAATTCAACAACACCCTTTTCGGCGCATTGAAAGAAAAGCTCGGACCGCTGAAAGATGTGTACGACAAACACGAGCAAGAATGCAGCAAAGACCATCCGGGTTATGTGGAAATTCAAACCACTGTAGTTGATCGAAAAGATTCAGGTGATTTGCACATGTTGAATGGCATTGTTGATGCGATTCGTGAATGCAGAGAAGACGGATATGAATGGGGCGACATTGCCATTCTCACACGAAAAGGCAAATCGGAATCGACGAAAATTTCAGAATTCATTCTTCAACAAACCGAAAAAATTCCGTTGACAACGGAGGACAGTTTCTTGGTTCAAAATTCCGACGAAGTACAGCTGCTTATGGCGTGTATCAACTACTTCGGAAAAGAGACTGAGAATTTTTATCGCTTCAATTTAATTCGAAGAATTTGCGATGTATTTCCAGACCGATTCAGCTACAGCGGAATAATTTCAACCTATGTTGAGCAGTTGGAAAAAGGAAAACTTCGTTTCAAAGTCAATGAGTTTCTTGACGAGCATTACCCTGGGCTGCGCAATATTGTGAAAGACAACGCACATCCGTTCGAGTGCATTCAAGAATTAATTCGTTATTTCCAATTGCAATTCGATGTGTATTTGGAATTCTTCGAAAATCAATTGCTTCAACTTTCGCATAGAAACGGAATGGGATTTTCAGAGATGACCGATTGGTGGAACGACAACCGCGGCAAGCTTTACATTCAAAGTGGCACGAAGCAAAATGCCGTTCGCATATTAACCATTCACAAAAGCAAAGGGTTACAATTTCCTGTTGTCATCTTTCCAAAATTCGATACCAAACATCCGAATCAAACGCTTTGGGTGAACGCTCCAAATGTTCATCCTGGCTATACCAAAGGACTCATTAACTTCACGCCTAGCAAGGCTCCCAAGGAAGATGACCCACAGGAAATTCGAACAGAAAACAACAAGATTTTGCTTGACGACATGAACCTACTCTACGTGGCGCTCACTCGTCCAGAAGACCGATTGTATTTCCTTACCGAAAGCAAACCTTCTTCAACAAACAGTGCATTAAACACTTATCTCTACGACTACTTCAACACCCATCACGCAGGTTTGAATAAATTTCACTTCGGAGAAAAAGTGAAGCACGTGAAAGAGGAAAAGGCAGAAGAAAAAGCAATTGCTCTTTTAGATGGTACGCGGCTCAATGCCGTGCAGCCCGACTTCCGCATGCGCGAAACGAAACGCAAAGACATGGAGGGAAAAGAAGCGCTTATCATGGGAAACCATCTACACGCTTGTCTTTCAACCTTGAATCATTTGAGCACTTGGGAAGAATCTTTATCGAATTACCTCTTCGAACACACAGAGCTTCAACAAAAAGAAAAAGAAGTGCTCTCCAAACAAGTCAAAGAAACCTTGAGCCACGATTCCTTTCAGCAAATATTTAATACCGCAGATGAAGTGCTCACCGAGCATGACATTCAAGTGAACGTGCGTGAAGTTGCTCGTCCCGATCGAATTCATATAGGAAAGGACTATGTTGAAGTGTATGACTTCAAAACAGGCGCAGAAATGGACAAGCATTTGCAACAAGTGAGGAGCTACATGCTTGCACTGCAAAGCGCCACAGACAAGCCTGTTCGAGGATATTTAGCTTACACGAAAACGGGTACGTTGAAAGAAGTGGCCTTCTAATTATTTAGCGCACAACGCTTCAATCTCTTCGACTTCCAACGGGAAATTCGCGAACAAATCGCGACTTCCGTTTTCAGTAATAACGATGTTGTTTTCTAAACGAATGCCTAGATTTTCTTCAGGAATGTAAATGCCCGGTTCCACGGTGAAGACGTTTCCAACTTCAATAGGCTTGTTCCAATTTCCAACATCGTGAACATCTAATCCTAAGAAGTGAGAAGTTCCGTGCATGAAATATTTCTTGTATGCAGGCCATGAAGGATTTTGATTCTTCACGTCTTCTTCCGAAATCAAATTTAGCTTTACCAATTCCACTGTCATCATCTCGCCTACTGCCACGTGGTATTCAGACATAATCACACCTGGTTTCAAATAAGCAGTGGCTTGTTTCATTACTGAAAGAACCGCGTTGTAAACGACCTTCTGACGCTCTGTGAATTTTCCACTGACAGGCAAACAGCGGGTCATGTCGGCAGAATAATTTCCATATTCAGCACCCACATCGAGAAGAATAACATCGCCTTCCTTACATGGCTTGTCGTTGTCGATGTAGTGTAAAACGCAAGCACTCTCACCCGACGCAATAATTGGTGTGTAACCAAATCCGCGAGAGCCACTGCTCAAAAATTCATGAGCGAATTCCGCTTCAATTACATATTCCAAAACGCCTGGACGAATCATTTTCATGACACGCAACAAACCGTTGTGAGTGATATCGACAGCCTTTTGAATTTGAGCAATCTCTTCTTCGTCTTTCACAGCGCGCAAAGCATGCATGATTGGAGCAGCTCTGTCAATAGTATGATGAGGGTATTTCTCGCGGAACCATTTAGACAAGCGCATTTCACGCGTCTCAACTTCAATGGTAGCGCGTGAATGTTCGTTGCTATTCAAGTAAACTAAAGAAGCCTCACCAATAACTGTATGAAGTATTTTCTCGAATTCAGAAGTCCAGTAAATTGTTGTAACACCCGTGCGATCTTTCGCCTGTGCTTTATTCAATTTCGCTCCTTCCCACACAGCAATGTGATCATTGGTTTCGCGAACAAAAAGCATTTCTCTATGCGCAGGATTCGTGGCGTCTGGAAAAAGAAGAAGCATCGTTTCCTCTTGATCTACACCCGTTAAATAAAAGATATCGCTGTGTTGTTTGAACGGCAAAGTGCCGTCGGCGCTGGTTGGATAAATATCGTTACTCGTAAAAATAGCCAACCCTTTCTCTTCCATGCGAGAAGCGAAGCGTTTGCGATTGTTTGAATAATGTGTTGAAGAAAGAGCTGTGTAGCGCATAAAAATTAATTACAATTTGACAAATCTAATAGAGTTTCCTTTACTGGTGGAATTAAATGGATGAATGGTATAAACGCCGGAAGAAAGGTCAGAAACTTCAAGTGTATTCCAAACATTCAGGCTTAATGCGGAAATAATTCTAATGGTTCTTCCCGTTGCATCTTGAATAGCAACCTGAGTTGTACCCTCACTCAATGAGTTAACACGCAGACGAATTTCATTCGATGCTGGATTCGGAAATACTTCCGTTGATGTCGTGAGAAGATTAGTGAGTTCAGATACGTTTATCCCCTGAACGCACGAGCCGTAGATATATGATGGGATTCTTTCCGCATTGTTATTCACAACATCTACAACTTCATCAATACAAATTTCATTATTCCCATAATTCTCGAGGTAAACACGGCACAAACTTGTGGGAGCAAGACTGTTCTCGATTCTATTTCCATAAATATTGGAAACAGCGAAAACAGATTCCGTAAAGGTGTTGAATCCAGTTTCACAACTGAAAACAGTTGCATCTACTAAACTTGAAACACCAATCACATCGGCACCCGAAATTTCAAACTGATACGCGGTTACATCATCAACTGCACTCATCAATTCAATATCTATATATCCCTCAGTTGCATTAAAATTCGAAATTGACAGACCCGCTGAAGTGTTTACATTCACTATGTTTCTAGGAAAATCACATGCATTCGTAATGGTAGAACCACCGTTTCCGCCGTTCATGCACCACTGTGCTAAGTATATATCATAAACAGAAATTTCACCGTTCGCGTTTAGGTCATTGCACGTTGTCGCAGTAATATTCTCTTGCGACAATATTCCCATGTACACACTAACATCTGATGTGTTTAAATCGTTGTCTGGATTAACATCACCAAAAATCGACGGGCCATTACAAACTCCGTTACAATCCAATTCTGCTGATCCGTTTATGCTTCCCGTGCAATCGATGTAGGACGGACAATCCGCCAATAATTCAAACGTTGGAACTCCATTATTCCAAAAAATCTCCATACAAACAGAAACCGCGTTGTTCTGAGTGTTGCTCTCGTATCTGCCCAAGGCATCTGGCAAGTAGAAAGGGTTTACTAAAGCCACAAAGCGGTATTGGCCTGCTGGAATTCCGGTAATGTCTAACCATTGACACTGCGTTCCTGCTCCATAAATATCATAGCATCCTGAAGAAATTCCCATATCAGAACAATTGTATTGACCAAAGCCACACAAATCCATTACGCAAAATCCATTTTTATGTCCCACTGGAACGAGATCT
>JBIKVX010000100.1:0-7008 GCA_044356625.1 Flavobacteriales bacterium
TAGCAACTTTCGATTTCGGCATCCAAGTATTTCCACCATCCACTGATCTGTTGAAGTAAATATTCTCCTGGTGCGCCCAAGCTACATAAACTTCGTTGTTCAGTCCTGCAGCCGGAACAGCTCCTTCAACGGTACTATCATCATCCAAACACCCACCTTCAACATCGCTAATGGTTATGGGTTTAGAGAAACTCTGTTCCCCTTTTTTTCCCTTTGAAAAAAGAATTCTCGAATGATCATTCGGTTCGTAGCTCTCGTACTTATCAAATTCTGTCCAAGTCACGAAAATTTCACTGCCATCTTTTGAAGTGGTTGCCCATTGTTTGTCCTGATCTTTCGGAGCGTTAGTCCCAATAGCAATTCCATCAGTCCAGCATTTTTTCTTACATAAAAATTTCTTTTCTTGTAGTTCCTGAATGACGATAGATTCAAGTAGACGTGAACTATTCCACCCTTTATTATCTGGATCACCTAAATGTAGGAAATAGAAATCACCTGTTGGAGAAGCGACAATTGTTGGATCTCCGTATACTCCATGCGAAGACTTCAATACATCGTGATCCCAAGTAATTCCTCCGTCAATGCTTTTGTAGACATTGTTCAATATTGAACCGGCTACCATTCGCTTCGGATTAGTCGGATCTATCGCAATGCTGGGTTCGCAAGGTTCATAGGAGGAAAAAACTCCTTTTTCAGATTTGAGTTCAATATTCTTGTAATCGGTTTGTGCAAAAGCACAAATACTTGCGATACAACTAAAACTTAGAATGAAATTTTTGAGCATATTCTTTGGCAAAATAAGTTAGAATAACATTAGCGCCAGCACGTGCAATGCTCGTAAGCATTTCAGGCATGGCTTTATTGTAATCTATCCACCCTCTTTCAGCAGCCGCTTTCAACATGGCGTATTCACCGCTTACATTATATGCAGCAATGGGCAAGGAAGAATAATTACTCAAATCACGAATCACATCTAAATAGCACAAGGCTGGTTTCACCATTAAATAATCTGCACCTTCCTCTTCATCCAATTCTGCCTCACGCAAAGCCTCTTTTCTATTGGCATAGTCCATTTGATAGGTCTTCTTATCGCCACTTTTCGGTGCGCTATCTAATGCTTCGCGAAACGGGCCGTAAAATGCACTGGCGTATTTCGCGGTGTAGGACATAATGCCCACGTTCACAAAACCCTGATTGTCTAATGCATCGCGAATTTCACCAACACGTCCATCCATCATATCGCTCGGACCAATGATATCAAATCCCGCTTCAGCCTGTGCTAAAGCCATGGCAGATAAAATTGGTAGCGTTTCGTCGTTGACAATTCTTCCATCTATTACTAATCCATCATGTCCATCTGAACTATATGGATCCATGGCCACATCCGAAATAAACACAGCTTCAGGGAATCGTTTCTTCAATTCGCGAATGGCTGTCAAATAAAAATTTGAAGCGTCTAAAGAATAGGTCGCGTATTTGTCTTTGTACTTCTCATCCACAGCAGGAAACAAAATGAAATTTGTTACTCCCGCATTCATGCACTCGTCTACTTCCACCATTAGTTTTTCCAAACCGAATCTGGAAATACCTGGCATACTTAAAATGGGTTGTACCATCTGTTTGTCTTCCAACAAAAACAAAGGATACACCAATTGCTCGAGAGACAATCGAGTTTCGCGAACCATCCCTCTAACGGAACTACCGGCCCTATTTCTTCTTGGACGAATGCGCATTATAACAACTCAGTTTCAATCTCTGACTTCAAAACACTGAACGCAGAATCTTGTTCCTTAACCAACTTTAATAGCTGCTCGTCCTTCATTCCTTTGAAAAACGCATCCTCTTTAATAGCTGCTGCTTCTGGAATTTCTTTCAGATTCAATTTATAATTCACAACTTGATCTTTCAACGAATTAATCATGAATATCCTTTCTTGCAGTTCACTAATACGCTGAACACCCGCAGCTGCATCTTCTGGTGTTTGTGTTAACTTCGAAATTTCCTGCTCGGCCGCTGCAATCTCTTTATCCAAATCTCCAATCAAAGCACTTTGCTTGGACAATATCCCTTGTTGCGTTATGCGGGCTTGCTTCAATATTTCCGTTTCAGAATCTAAACAAGACGATAAAATCATTGTTACAAAAAGTAATGAAACCACTGCTAAATTTTTCATATTTCTCTATCTATTTTTTTTCATTTCCAGATTTTTTTGGTACTGGATCGTAACCACTTTTTCCCCAAGGGTGACAACTTAAAATTCTTTTTCCTCCTAAATATATTCCTTTGACAATGCCCCACTCTTGAATGGCCTCCGTCGCATAGGCACTGCACGTTGGCTGATATCTGCATTTCGATCCAAACCAAGGAGAAATAAACCCCTGATAAAACCGAATAGGCAAGATGAAAAGCCACTTCAAGAATTTAGACAAATTTACTCGTATTTAGTTCAAAGGAAAATTATTGATTGACAATAAAATCGCATAAGCTATTGCAGGCACTAACAAAATTCTAGTGACCATGTTCGTGTGTATTCGCAAAAGTCTATTCAAACCAATTGAGATTAGTAGTATTACCGCAATGCACAAGAGCTGTCCAATCTCTACGCCAATATTAAACCCAACTAACTTACCCACCAGGCTTTCTCCTTTCACAACCATCATTTTCAATTCAGTTGAACTGGCCGAGCCATGAATAAACCCAAAGAGCATTATGACTAGAATCGTTTTCCACGGCAGTGTTGCTGTTTCCGTTGGAGAAATCAAGCGTTGAATTCCGCGAACAACAATTGTCAAAGGAATCGCAAACTCAACCCATTTCAAAGGTAGTATAGTCAGATCCATAATTACCGCCACTGCCGCAGAGGCATGCCCCAATGTAAAAGCAGTAATCGACCATAACAACATTCGCCTATCATTGAAGGTCAGACCAATTGCCAACACCCACAAAAACAAGATATGATCAATGGCACCCTTGTTCAGGATATGAAAAATTCCGTGCTGTATGTCTTCGAGAAGCGTCATGAATATTACACTTCTTAATACTTCTTCTTGAATTTCTTCTTCTTGTTATTATTGTTGATCCGCTTCTTATTGTTGCGGTAACTGTCTTCAACAAAATCGTTGTATTTAGAACCTTGAATAGTCCTCACGGCGTGAATCTCTTGGATATTATCGACTGACAATTTTCCTGCACTCAAATATTTCAAGTCTTCTAAAATCACATCGTCTGTAATTGTAGCACGATTCCAATTCAAAGCATTTTGCTTCATCAACGTTGCAATTGAAATTGTAAAGTTCATGCGCTCTTCTCCTTCCTCCATGGCCACGCACTTATCAATCATCACCTCTACATATCTGCCATAATGACCAAATTTTACGATTTCCTGAGGGTAGGCAATACGATTTGGTTTAACAGCAAACTGAGAAGGCTCAGGTTTCGGATATGGAGAATCTACATCTAGGCGAAAATCACTCATAATGTGCAGGTGATCCCAAAGCTTGTGATTGAAATCTTCCATATCGCGCAAGTAGGGAAACAACTGTCCCATTACTGAAATTATAGCCTTACAACAGCGCGCGCGCTCATCGCGGTCTTCAAGTGTTAAAGAGTACTGCACCATCTTCTGAATATTTCTACCGTATTCGGGTAAAGTAATTTCAGGACGTGCACTATTCATCTCTAACGGCACAACAACATCTGGCTTCTGAAAGCGGTGGGGATTCATAATAAATTAAATGATGTCTAACAAATATACACTACAATTAAGCGCTTACAATTTTCAACTTCGCGAATTTCAACAACAGTTGCTTTTGACCTTCGGAAGGAAAGAAAACGGTAGCCTTTTCATTGGGACTTTCACCTTCCACTTTAATCACCTTTCCTTTCCCGAATTTATCATGCTGAACTTCAACTCCAACTTGAATTTCATGCGGCAAAGCCCAGTCTCCAGCTGGCAAAGGAACAGGGGCATTCATGTCCACTTTCTTCAACTTACTCGTATCAATTTGGGGTGGCATAGGCGACGCTGGCGGATAAGAAGACTTCGGTTTTTCTTGAAGCGGAAGTTTGTTTATTCCTCCGCTGAATTTCCCGCGTTCTTCACCGAAATCGAAAGACTTCGATGGTGAAGGCGATTTCTTTCCTGAAGTCGTTTCCAAAAACTTTTCGTCTATCTCTTCAATAAAACGCGAAGGTTCACAATAGGTGAATTGCCCCCATTTGAATCGCGAATTCGCGTATGAAAGAATGGCTCTTTTTTCAGCACGCGTAAGGGCTACATAAAAGAGCCTTCGCTCTTCTTCCAAGTCTTCTCGGGCGTTCAAAGACATTTGTGAAGGGAAGAGATTTTCTTCCATTCCAACTATAAATACATTCGGAAATTCCAACCCTTTAGCCGAGTGAATGGTCATGAGCGAAACGCATTTCGATTCGTCTACATCTGTATTTACCGTATCGGTAAGCAACGCTACATCTATCAAGAAATCTGACAACGAAGGAATCGAACTGTCTTCCAATTCACGTTCAGAAAACTCTTTCAATCCTGCTAATAATTCCTGAATATTTTCAACACGAGCTACCCCCTCAGGTGTGCGATCAGCATTCACTTCCACCAATAAACCCGAAGCCGCAGCAATGTGCATACCCAAGTCGTAAGCCGGCTTCGTGGTAAGCTCTGTCGCAAAGCTCTGAATCATGGTAACAAATTCATTCAGCTTATTCGCGGTGGCTCCAGATATTCCAACTTCAAAGCAACGGGCAATCATTTCCCAAATGCTAATCTCTCGTTCCGATGCTCCAACTATCAATTTCTCAAGTGTCGTTTTCCCAATTCCGCGAGCGGGATAATTAATCACCCGCTTCAATGCTTCTTCGTCCTTGTGATTCGCGGTTAGTCGGAAGTAAGCCAACAAGTCTTTAATCTCTTTGCGCTGATAGAAACTTAATCCACCGTAAATCTTATACGGAATATTTAATTTTCGAAGGGCTTCCTCCATAGCACGCGACTGAGCGTTCGTGCGGTAAAGAATGGCGAAGTCGTGGTAAGTTCCTCCGTCTTCCTTTTGCAATTTGAAAATGGTGTTCGCCACGAACATTCCTTCTTCATTGTCGGTTGGCGCTTGATGAAGTCGAATTTTACTTCCCTCATCGTTGGCTGTCCAGACGTTCTTCTTAATCTGATTCTTATTGTTTCCTATGATTGAATTCGCTGCTTCAACAATGACTTTCGTTGAGCGGTAATTCTGTTCCAATTTATACAACGAATAATCGGGATAATCTTTTCTGAAATTCAGAATGTTCTGAATATTCGCTCCGCGGAAGGCGTAAATACTTTGTGCGTCATCTCCAACGACACATAAATTTTCATTTACCGCTGCGAGTTGTTTCACGATTAAATACTGAGAAAAATTCGTGTCTTGATACTCATCTACCATAATGAACTGAAACTTATGCTGGTAGCGGTGAAGCACGTCTGCGTGATCTCGAAACAAGACATTCGTCTTGAAGAGCAAATCATCGAAGTCCATAGCCCCGGATTGAAACAAGCGCTGGTCATACTTTTGATAAACCTCTGCCATCTTGGGGCGTTTCGCCGCGTGATCGTCTGAAACCAATTCCACTTGTTCAGGGTAATCAACTGCTGCAATTAAATTATTCTTGCAGGAAGAGATTCGGCTTTGAACCATACCCGGCTTGTAGATCTTGTCGTCGAGCGACATTTCCTTCAAAATATCTTTGATTAAGCTCTTACTGTCCGCTGAATCGTAGATGCTGAAGTTTCGCGGATAGCCAATTCGATCGGCTTCCGATCGAAGAATACGCGCGAAAACGCTGTGGAAAGTTCCCATCCAAATGTTGCGCGCGTTGTCTTCGCCCATAAGGTTAGCAATACGCTCCTTCATTTCACGTGCTGCCTTGTTAGTAAAGGTTAGCGAAAGAATACTGAACGGATCAATACCATTCTGTATCATATGCGCAATACGGTAAGTCAGGACACGCGTCTTTCCGGAACCCGCTCCTGCAATAACCATTAGTGGACCTGAAATGTGTCGAGCTGCTGCACGCTGAGCGTCGTTCAACTCACTTAAAAAATCTCTTTGACTCACTTCGCAAAGATACTTTTACCGAATTGAACACCCCATTAAAACTTCAACTTTCCGGAAGAAACTTATCAACGCTTTGCGCTACTTTTGCCAAAAGCCTTACACATGTCAAAGATTTTAATTGTCGACGATGAAGCTGCCATTCGCAGCGCTCTAAAAGAAGTTCTCGAATACGAAGGGTTCAGCATATCGGAAGCTCCAGATGGCGAGACCGCGTTGAAAATGGTACTAAAAGAGTCTTTCGATTTGATCTTTTGTGACATTAAAATGCCGAAATTAGACGGACTAGATTTTCTTTCTGAATTGAAGAAAGAAGAAATAAACGTTCCTGTCGTAATGATTACCGGGCACGGCACCATTGACACTGCTGTTGAAGCCCTTAAGCGTGGGGCGTATGATTTTATTCAAAAACCACTCGATCTCAATCGCGTTCTTGTTTCAACTCGCAATGCGAATAAGCATGATGCGCTCGTGAAAGAGACCAAGACACTCAAAAAGAAACTCAACAAAGTTCTCGGTTCGAATATTATTGGTCAGAGCAAATCTATTCTTGAAATAATAAAAATGATAGACACCGTTGCTCCAACGGATGCACGTGTTTTAATTACGGGTGGAAATGGTTCGGGGAAGGAATTGGTGGCACGTCAGCTTCATGAAAAAAGTAATCGTGCTGCGCAACCATTCATTGAAGTGAATTGTGCAGCTATTCCTTCAGAGTTAATTGAAAGCGAATTGTTCGGTCATGAAAAAGGAGCGTTTACTTCTGCAGTAAAAACGAAGCCCGGAAAATTTGAGTTAGCCGATAACGGCACATTGTTCCTCGATGAAATCGGAGACATGTCACTTTCCGCTCAAGCAAAAGTACTTCGAGCACTTCAGGAAAATAAAATTACGCGAGTTGGTGGAG
>JBIKVX010000101.1:0-7004 GCA_044356625.1 Flavobacteriales bacterium
TTTTCAAATTAAATAAATTTAAAATAAATGCAGACGAATTAAAAATGAGACTGCAATCGACTGCTAATTACTTAGGACAAATTCAAGACAATGTCATCCCGCATGTCATTATGAATCCGAAGCAGAAACAAATTAGTTTTAATGCCTATTACATTCCTCTTCAAATAGGAATGAAAAAAGTTGATTCTAACAATTATCCGGCGAGATATATATACCAAATAGAATACAACGAACTCTTCATTAGCAACCAAGCTAAATCCAGAACCATGAATAATCCTGGAAATTTCGCTAGCGTTTATCAAAATATTATCAATGAGAACAATGCGAAACTTCCATTTACGTTCAAGGTGAGTAGAGAATTTGACATTGACAGAGAAAAACTTGAACTTGAAGAGGTAGTAGATGCGAATGGAGATGGCATTTCAAATTCAATGTTCACGATAAAACTTATTACCCTAGCAAGTGAAAATGGCTACTGGTTCGACACGGCAGAATTCACATTGTCTATTAACTCAAGAACTTAAACAGAATGAAGAATTACAGCAAAGAAGAACTTGTTCAACTTCGAAAAGAATCATTAGAATTTCATAATCTGATGTCCTCTGCCGCAGGGTGGACAAAAGAGAATTTAAGTCTTGAGGAGAAAGGGGTAATGTTAAATTCATTACTGGAGACGAAGTCTGAAATAAAAACGATAGAAGATAGTGTAGAAACCAAACCTGTTTTCGCGCTTTTCGGCGTGAGCCAAGTGGGTAAATCGTATCTTGTAAAAAATCTACTTTCATCTGAGCACAAGAATCTAGAGATTCAACTTCCCAATGAGAACATCGATTTTCTTCAGTCAATAAATCCAAGAGGTGGTGGAACAGAAAGTACTGGAGTAGTTAGCCGCTTCACCATTGATTCAAAAATCATTAGCAATGATTATCCGATAAAAGTTAAGCTTTTAGACACAAAAGATGTATTGCTGATATTAAGCGATAGTTTTTTCTCAGATATTATTAAACTCGAATCTTATCCTTCGACGGCTGAAATAGATTCTCATCTCGAGAATTTCAAGAAAAGTTTAGCTCATTCAACTCACAACCAAACGCATTTGAATGAGGATCATATTTATTATTTAAAAAAGTATTTCGAAAACTACTTGGAACGAGCCAGCTCAAAAGCTGTCGAATTTTCACAAAGTGCATTTTGGGCTGAAATTGCAGATATGATTCCTAAAGTAGAACCCATGCGTTGGGTTGAATTATTCGAAATTATTTGGGCCTTCGACAAAAACTTCAGTGAACTATTTCGAAAATTATTATCTGCACTCTCAATTCTAAATTACGAAACTACTGTTTACGTTAATAAAAGTGCAATACACCGCGACGAAGGAAAGATCCTTGATGTTATGCGTGTTGAAGGGATATTAGATCGCGAGGAAAATATTAACATTCTTCTCTCGAACAAACAGCAAGTTACCATTGACGTTCATATACTGAGTGCGCTTACTGCAGAAATTTCTATGCCTCTGAGCCCAGAAGTAGCAGAGGAAAAACCTTTTTTACACAACACTGACTTATTAGACTTCCCTGGCGCCCGTTCTAGAAAACCATTCGAACAAAGCGATTTAAAAAGGAGTACGATTCCGTCTTTATTTTTAAGAGGTAAAGTATCTTATTTATTCAACAAGTATTCTTCCAACTACGAAATTAACAACCTTCTTTTTTGTCTTTTCAATAGAAATAACGAGGTAAAGGAAATACCTCTTTTAATTAACGATTGGATTAAAAGAAACGTAGGTGAAAATGCTGATGAGCGTGAAAAAAGAATTGGCAATTCAGGAACTAGCCCATTGTTCGTTGTACTTACCTTTTACAATGAAACGTTGAAGTTTAACCCAAATTCTGATCAGGGCGAGCTTGCTGAGAAATGGGAAAAACGATTCGTCAGACTTTTCAAAGAAGAAACCGTTACCAAAGCCAATGACTGGGACGAGAATTGGACCACGAGCGAAGCCAAGTTTAAGAGCTTTTATATGCTTCGTGATTATCAGTTTTCAGAAGACGTCTTCACGGGGTTCCATGCCAGCGGCAAGGAAACGGGTATTCATCAAGAGAAACTCGATTACTACAATCGATTAAAAGACAGTTTCACTAAATATCCATACATCAAAGAGCATTTCAGAAATCCTTTGGAGGCCTGGGAAGAATCATCAAGTCCGAATAAAGATGGAAGCCAACGAATTATTAATGATCTGTACCCAGCTGCTAATAATTTAATTAAGACGAAGAACTATTCAAGTAAACTTGGAAGCTTCAAAACCTTGACTTTAAAGAATCTGAAATCGCATTACAAAACAGATGACATTCAGAATCAAAGGAAGCAAGCGGCAGATGACGGAAAGAAGGTTCGAACGCAACTCTTAAATCTTTTCACCGCGAACGGTTCGAAGTTCGGAGAATTTCTTTCCAAACTTTATATCTCGAATACGGAAACGTACAATTTCATTCATGAGCATTACCTGCCTGCCTCTAACGATCATACCCCTACCCGCGAAGAGGTTATTATTCGAACTTACGATTTAGATTTGAATAAATCTGTTGAGGAAAATGAGAGAATGCTCATGGAAAAACAGAATTTGCAGTCTCCTGCTCAATTGCAAGAATGGCTCAATGCTCAAAATATAGATCTTTCAGACGTTCTAAAAAATGTGCACATTACGGCTGCAAGCACCCTTGTAGATGGTGTTATTGAAATTTGGAAATCTAAATTAGAACTTGAAAATTTCAAAGACTACATCAGTCAAGGTCTAGATCTAGGTGCGGTTAAAATTATTAGTGAAAACTTAATTCAAACATTTGAAATATTCGGAGTTCGTCAGGAATTGATTCATCTATTTGAAAAGAAAACAAGATTGATGCGCGTCTCAAATGACACCGATGAATATCTTGCCTCGATCATAACTTTCTATATCAATGACTTTGTTTCCAACTTCGGATTCAACTTCATGTCTGATGAAAGAAATGAACTTGTTCTCGAATTGGCCGAAACATTTAACATCGACACTTCTTCCTTGCTTACCAAGAGTAAGAACATTTCGGATCAAGAACTCATAAATTTATTTGAAGAAGACAGCTCGTCAAACCTTTTACCGGTAACCTTTCCTGTAGTAGACCACTACAAGAACTTTATTATCAAAGTACAATTAATTCTATTGTCGAATTGCGGCTTCAGAAAATATAATGTTGAAGAAAACAACAAGCTAAAGGAAATAATTGATCAAATGGAATCACTAAAATTTGTATAAGATGAACTTAATCTATTCGACATACAGTAACAATTACACTCCAATTTCTTTTAGAGATCGTTACCTCTACGACACCTACGAAATTATTATTTCCTTTTTGAGGGGTAAGCTAAGTCCGGGGGAATTAGACAAGCTATTGAAGCCGGTATTAAACCCGAACGGCGAAATAGCTTGGTATGGAAAGATGAGCGGTACGTTCTCTAAAATAAATGAGCTGCCTGAAGAGCCGGCTAGAAAGGTTCGCGAAGAATTTGACGTTTTCTTAAAAAAATGCAAATCCATTGCCACCCCATTGGCCGTTAAAAAAGACATCGACAGCCAAGAATGGGGCAATTTACTGAATACACTTTTTCAACATGAAAAAATTATATTAATTGCGAATGAATACGCTGAATGGGGAATTCTTTGGGGTTGGGATTTCAAAACACAAAACGACAATAGACTTCCCGTTCTTCCTCCGTCTATTAAACCTGTTGTTCCAGTAGAGGCTCCGATTGCCGCTAAAGAAGTCACGCCTCCCGTTCAAGCAACGAATCCCATTCAGAACACGCAGTACACTGCTCCTGCAGCTGCAGCGGTAACACCACCTGTTCAGCCAGTTGAACCAGTAATAGCCGGCGTGCAGAGCGTTCCTCTAGATCCAAAAAAGCGCGTTGGTTTTTTTGGATGGATCAAACGAATTTTGAGGTGGATTTCCTACCGTTTTTGGGGATTATTTTGGTTAATCATTTACACACTCCTTGTCATTTGGCTCTGTAAATCGTGTAATAAACCCAATTGCGATGCAATGTGCAACGAGTTAGAAAAAACGAAACAAGATTTATTAAAACTTCAAGAACGTGTGCATGAGCGTTGCGACACCACGCATGTCGTAAGGTAAATTCCAGATCAATTATAATGTCAATGGCAAGTATTAAAAAATCAGGAATATTCAGGAAGTGGTGGGTAAGAACCATTCGCGAACGCAATTATTTTGGGTTTCGCTATTGGTGGTTCAATTGGCTATTTCTTCTTGCCGCTATCTTCTTGTTCTGGTTTTTCTACTTTAAATCTGAAGATTCAATTCCTAAATGCCAGCAAGTAGATGAGATTAACGCTACCATTGAACAAATTAGAATTGCATTAGAAAATTGTTGCACTTGCGAAAAAAAAATTGAAGAGCCTATACCTGAAGAACCTCCAAAGCCTAAAGATTCTACTGTTGTGGAATGTCCAGATCGCGTCCTTGCCTTCCAAGTCTGTAATTCCAATGCAGAAAAAGACGACAATTTCGACGTGTATTTAAACGGTGTGAAAATTGGGAAACTTGACTTAAATACCGATGATAAAGTTGGTTCTGTTTTTTTAGCAACTAACGATAGAAGTATTACCATTGAACGTGCAGATTTTATTTGCCCCATTCGAAATATGAGCGTATACTATTTCGACCCGAAAATTGTTAAGTTCGGTAAGAATAAACTTTTGTTAAAAAACACTCAAAACAATGGTAACGGAAACCGAGGAGACATTGAAATACGGAACTATCTCTTGACAGGAAACAAACTTACAAACCCCTGTAAAATAACCAATTTACCATTCGCACCAGCAGCAGGAGCAAATTTTTCTGTTGATTTCAAATACACGAAGTGCTGCGAGTAAATACTTTTTGAATAATGTTGGAAAACAAAAACAATGGAATAAAATCAAAGTGGTGGTCAAAAACCATTCGCGAGCGAAACTACTTTGGGTTTCGTTACTGGTGGTTCAATTGGGCCATACTCCTGCTAGCCATTGGATTGTTTACCTATTTTCTATATACTTACAGAACAGAGGTTTCTGCTTGCACACAACAAACAGAAATAAATGAGTTGATTAAGAATATTAATGCGCAATTGGACAGCTGTTGTTCATGTCACAATGAGGAAGTTCCACCACCACCCCCTCCAATTGAAGCACCACCGCCACCTGAAACTCCGCCACCACCAACCCCACCGGTGACTCCGCCTCCAAAAGAAGACACCCGTCCGAAAGGTCCTTCTGAAAACTGTCGTGTACATTTCAGCGGCGGATTAATGGGGGGTGAATATGACCCAGTCGGAATTTCAAAAATTTACGTAGTCGATGAAGTCAGTGAATATGTCGGTTCCGGAGAGTATCCATCGAATGAAGCCGCCTTCCCAAAGGCTGTTGCTCAAACCTTTGATGGAATTGCCATCGACAGAGGTACTCGTCTCATTTTATACAGCCAACCGAATTTTACAGGAACGGTATTGCTCGACATCAAAGGCCCGGCGATTATTAATAATGTTATCTTTAAAGATGACCCAAGGTACAGTCACTGCAACACTGAAAACTATTCTAGCGAATTGCAGCGCAATTACCCGCAATCTGTTCGAAAATGGAGCCGCAGTGATATGACGGAATGGAGTCATGGTTCATGTAAAATAACATGTGATTAATAAACGACACTAATGAAAAACAACACTATAAGATCAAAGTGGTGGTCGAAAACCATTCGGGAGCGAAACTACTTTGGTTTTCGATACTGGTGGTTCAATTGGGCCATACTCCTGCTCTGCATTGCGTTGTTTACCTATTTTCTGTACACCTATAAAAAAGAGGTTTCTGCTTGCGCGCAACAAACGGAAATAAATGAGCTGATCAAGAATATTAATGCGCAACTAGACAGTTGCTGTTCATGTGAAATTGAAGATGTTCCACCACCACCGCCGCCACCACCGCCGGCGCCGAAAGACTCCAACGAAATTTTCTTACCTGCCGATTATATTATTATTACCTACCAATTCGACGCAAGTGGCGGCTCCGATTTAGACACAAGAACTAAAATCATCTCACCAACAGCAGGAAGGGACTTGGGATTTTGCAATGAGCAACCAACCGAGGGATTGCATTGGGGTGGCGATAACCAAGGATACGGCGTTGAATCGGTTTACATCGATGTGAAACATTTCAATGAAAATGCGGTCATTGAAGTGCTTTGCAAAGCCTGGTGGTACGTACGAAAAGACAGCGGAAAAATGTCTCTCGACATCCGTGCGTATAAAGGCGGAACAATGCGGCTAGATGCAGATAAGTACCAATTCATTAACGACGGTGGTGAGCAAGTTGGGAATGTTATCTCCTTTCCACATAAAATTAAAATGTATCACAGAATTTGCGGAGGCGCAGAAAAAATTGGCGTCTTGAAATTTGACCGAGCAACCCAACTCCTATCCTTCGCGAAATAAAAATTACCTCCTAAATAAGTAAAGTTTTCTAACATGAAAAAGTTCTTCACTTCGTCGATAAATGAATTCGAATTGGTCTCTAACCATATCAATTATATGTATGAGCAATTCAATCAAATTCAACAATTTATAAAAGTTAATTTTCCGCCCGAGTACCACAATCTGTTGGCTAAACCTGAAAAAAAAGGCACCTCGCTCGACTGGTTCACCCCTATGGATGGGGAATTCAAAAGAATAGAAGATTTCCCAAAAGAAAATCAAGCTAAACTTCTTCAGATATACAATGCTAGAAAACACGAGATCGAAGCCAAATGCCTCTATTTAGGACAATCGGAAGACTTCGACAAGCAACTTTGGGCAAGTATTTTACAGAGTGCTTTCAATCCGAATCACTTATTTCTCTTCTCGAACGGAACGCAGATTTTGGTTGTTTGGGGCATTAAAACCAACAAGCAACTCGACTACACTGTTCCCTTCGATGAATA
>JBIKVX010000103.1:0-6935 GCA_044356625.1 Flavobacteriales bacterium
TTTGTTTTGGAAGTGGAATGCGCAATACTTGCCGATCCAATTCCAGCTTCGTTGCTGAACGCTGCTCTGCGAAAGCCCATCATCATTACTCCGATGAAACCACCTTTCATTCCATCTGGAGAAAAGGCCCCGTTGAAAATCAATGAAAAGGCTTCGCCAATGTGGGAAATATTCATTCCAATGATGATCAACGCAAATCCGCAATAGACAACCACCAGGGCGGGTATCATTTTATCTGTTACACGGGCAATGCTTTTTATTCCACCTACAATTACAAATCCCACTGCGATAGCAAATGCAACACCTATCCAAAGCGCGTATTCTTCAGAACCTGGAATAGTCGTTTTCACCATGTCAAACGCCTGATTCGCTTGGACCATATTTCCTCCGCCAAGCGTTCCGCCCACACACATTATTGCGAAGATGACAGCCAACACTTTTCCACTGCGCTGCCAGCCTCTTTTCGCCAAACCAGCACTGAGGTAATACATGGGGCCACCGCTTACTTCGCCGGTTGGAGAGATTTTTCTGTACTTCACACCCAGTGTACATTCTACAAATTTGGTGGTCATTCCAAATAGCCCAGCGACAATAATCCAAAACGTCGCACCCGGACCACCAACCGCAATAGCCACTGCTACCAATGAAATATTTCCCAATCCCAATGTTCCACTTAACGCAGCCGATAAGGCTTGAAAGGGTGTTACTTCCCCCTCGTCTGTCTTCTTAGTGAATTGTCCAAAGGTGATTTTCCAGGCGTGTCCAAATGCGCGGACGTTAATGAATCTGAAGTAGAAGGTGAAGTAAACCGCGCTGCCAATTAACAATACCACCACTAACCATATTTCAGATTTTACCGGATCTCCATTCGGATGTTTAATTTGATTTCCATTGTTGTCGTATAAATGCTGATCATATAGATTAAACGCTGCAAAAGGGTCAAAGAAGAGCACAACTCCAAAGGCGTCTACAATCGGAACAAAAAACGAATTCATTTTTTCTTCGCTGGAAACCGCTGGTATTATAAAGGTCTGCTCTTGCTTCTTGCCATTCGCAAAGGTTACTTGAACAGTGTAGTTAATGCCTTCCTTCAATCCATCTGCCGAAATAGAATCGATACTCTGAAGATTCGACCAATGGGCGGAAGTAATGCTGTCTTGGCTTACAACTGCGGCTGTGCCATCTCCAATGTTATGCGTATTGGGATTAAGTTGCAACTGAAAATTCTGCGCGTGAAGCGCGGTTAAAGAAATGGTAAATACGAAAACACTCAGCGATTTCAGGAAAGGGGTAATCAATCTCATGGGCTAAAAATAGGCTATTTCAGGAAGTTAGTTCAAGATGTGAATAGGTTGTGAATATTTGAATTCGACGAACCACGATTTTTTCTTCATCTTTGTAACAGAATGGCAGAGAATTTCATCGTTTCAGCAAGGAAGTACCGCCCGGACAACTGGGACTCAGTGGTTGGACAAAAGTCCATTACCACCACTTTGCGCAACGCCATTGAAACGAATCAAATTGCACAAGCATATCTGTTTACCGGATCTCGCGGAGTAGGTAAGACTTCTTGCGCAAGAATCTTCGCGAAGGCCATTAACAACATGTTAGATGCCACTCCGGAAGAGTTGGCGTTCACCATTTTCGAATTAGATGCCGCTTCCAATAACAGTGTAGAGGACATTCGAAGCATTGTAGATACCGTGCGCATTCCACCACAAGTAGGGAAATATAAAGTTTATGTGATAGATGAGGTTCACATGCTTTCGTCGAACGCTTTCAATGCGTTTTTGAAAACATTGGAAGAACCACCCGCTCATGCGATTTTTATCTTAGCAACAACAGAGAAGCACAAGATTATTCCAACCATTTTAAGTCGCTGTCAAATCTTTGATTTCAATCGAATCAAGGTGAAGGACATGACCGAGCACTTGCAACACATTTGCAAGCAAGAGGGAATAGAGGCCGAAGAAGATGCATTGCACATCATCGCAACCAAAGCAGACGGCGCCATGCGCGATGCTTTATCAATCTTCGATCAGGTTGTTGCATTTTGTGGAAGGAAATTAACTTACGATTTAGTTATTCAAAATTTGAATGTGCTCGACTACGAGTATTACTTCAAACTAACCGATTTGTTTTTCAAAGAAGATATTCCAGGCGCCTTAATGGTCTTGAACGAAGTGGTAGAAAAGGGATTTGATATCCATCATTTCGTGACCGGATTGGGAGCACACTTCAGAAATCTTTTGGTTTGTCGGGATGCTCAAACGCTCTCTTTGATGGAAGTGAGTGAAGGCGTTGCTGCGAAATACAAAGACCAAGCGGCTGCGAGTGACTTGCGTTTTTTGATACAAGGAATTGATTTGGTGAACGACACCGATTATCACTACAAGTCTTCTCGTCACCCGCGCTTGTTGGTTGAACTCTTGCTCATGAAATTGTGCAGCGTTCCGCAGAATTTGCGCGAGGGTGAAAAAAAAAAGTGAAGATCCTAGCGTTTCGCGGAGCTGAAAAGTTCATCGGCGCACCTCAAGCAAGATCTTCCAACCCAACTTCTTCTCAGGTAGCTGAAAAAAAAGCTGACAATGAGCTTGTTGTTGGAAATGACGATTCTGCTGTTATTGCTTTCAACAATGAAAAGCAACTTCCAAATAAAACCACATTAGATCCTGAAAAAAGAAAGTTAGCTGGATTATCTCCTGACAATATTTCCATTCGATACAATCCGCAAATTCAAATTGAAACAGAGCCCGACGAGCCGGAAGAAGAGGAGAAGGCTGAACGCATCTACACCGAAGAAGAAATTCAATTGGCTTGGATGGGTTATGCGGAAGAGCTCATGGACATTAATTCACAGGCAGCATCAGCCTTGAAGGTTACTAAGTTGATTGTTCTTCCAGAAAATGAACTGCATGTAATTTTTCCAGGAACCACTCAGTCTGAATATTTTAATGAAGAGCGTTCGCCTTTGATGGGCTTTTTGCGCAAGAAGGGAATTGTTGGATTGAAGTTGAAATTGGAAATTGCACAAAACAATTCTGTGGCTCGAGAAATTGTAACCGATCGTGCACGCTTCGAAAAGATGATGGAAAAAAATCCCGCCGTGAAAACATTGTGGGAACGTTTCAAATTGGTAATCGACTAATTCATGCGCGTAGATAAATACCTCTGGTGTATCCGTGTTTTTAAAACGCGCTCCATTTCAACAGCAGCATGCAAGGCCGAAAAGGTTTGGGTGAACGGAGAGTTTGTAAAGGCTTCGCGTGAATTGAAATTGAAAGATGTTGTTCGCGTGCGCAAAGGTCCCATTCATTTTCAATTTGAAGTCATCGATTTTCCGAAAAGCAGATTGGGCGCAAAGCTAGTTGCCACAGTGACCAAGGATGTCACAGATCCTGAGGAATTAGCGAAGCTAGAACGCATACAACTTCAAATGAAAGCAACGCCATATTTCGGAGTGGGAAGACCTACCAAGAAGGACCGTCGCCAGCTCGACGACTTTATGTATTACGAAGATTTAGATCAAGATGCTAGCGAATAACGGTTCTCCTCAAATGCTACCGCCCGAAGAAATTCAGCAATTGCGGAATGAAGTGTTATGGCCGCACAAGACGTTTGAGAATTGTATTTTGGAAACCGATTGTCTTCCAACAACCTTTCATTTTGGTGTTCAATTAGACGGACTAACCGTTGCGACGGTGACACTTCAGCAAGAAGGCTCAAGTAAACTTCTACAAGAAAAACAATACCGCTTGCGCGCGATGGCAGTGCGTGAAGGTTACAGAGGACAAGGGTTTGGTGATGCTATTGTTGAAGAGGGGTTCAAGCATTTAAAGGAGATGGGAGTTGAAGTTGTTTGGTGCGATGCTCGGGTAGCTGCATTAAATTTTTATCGTAGACTTCAATTTCAGGAGTTGGAGGAGGAGTATGAAATTCCAATTATTGGCTTACACCGATTCATGTGGAAAGTCTTAAGTTCGCAAGTATGAACGCTGTTATGAATTCGATAAGATTAAATGGTTCAGCTTGGATAACAGCTTTGGTTGCTTTCGCGTTGTTCTCGGTTGTGTCTTTCACCAATCATATTTACTTTAGAACCTATGCATTAGACCTTGGTCTGTATACAAACGCATTGTATGACTACGCTCATTTTAGATTTGCAGATACTTCGCTGTTTCTTCCTGAAAATAAGAATCTGTTAGCCGATCATTTTGATTTGTACCTCATGCTTTTCTCGCCACTCTCTTGGATTTTTAAGTCATATACCTTGCTCGTGGTGCAAAGTTTAGCAGTTGTCATTGGCGGATTTGGCGTTTACCTTTTGTTGAACGAAAACAACGAAACACGTCCATATAGAATTTGGGGGATGACCTTATTCTATTTGTTTTTCGGGACACTAGCGGCCTTGTCTTACGACTATCACAGCAATGTTGTCTCTGCCATGGCTTTGCCTTTTTTCTTTCTTATGGTGAATCGAAAGGCATGGAGAAAAGCTTTCCTGCTTCTTGTATTCATGTGCTTGGGAAAAGAAAATGTTTCGCTCTTTTTATTCTTTGTCTCTCTGGGTTTATTTTGGAAACATTTCAAGCTGAAAGAAAGTAGAAAATTCATATTGTTTTTCGCATTGTTCAGTCTTGTTTATTTTTTATTCATGGTGAAGTGGGTGATGCCCACCATTTCAGGCGAAAAAGATTTAGTGCACTTTGGGAAATACCCCATGTTAGGTGGAGACTTGACAGCTGCTGTTAAGTTTATGGTCATGCATCCATTGGAGTTTGTTCGACTGCTCTTTGTGAATCACATTCCGGAAGATCCGACTTACAACAACGAAAAAGTTTTTTTCTATTTGGTATTATTCGTTGCTGGCGGATGGGCGTTTTTTGTTCGTCCGTGGTATATCGTTATGATTGTCCCATTAATTATTCAAAAGGAATTGTCCAATCAGCAGAGTATGTGGGGATGCCTTTACCAATATTCAATTGAATTTGCGCCCTTGGTGGTAATGGCAGTAATTGAAGTAGTAAGTAGATGGAAAGTGAATACGAATCTCATAGGTTCGGTCTTGTTGTTTTTGACAGTTTCGAGCACGATTTACGCCTTCGCCGAGCGCGCTAAGCCTTGGGAAAAAGAGCGTTTTGTGTTTTGGCAGAAGCCTCACTTTAGGACCCATTATGATTTGACTGATGTTAAAGTGTTAATGGAAAAAATACCTTCGGATGCTCCCGTGATGGCAAATTCAGCGTACGTTGGACAATTGGCCTATAGGGATAAATGTTACACGCTTCCTTTGGTGAAGGATGCAGAATACATTCTAATTAGCTCAACAGAGTCTACTTATCCTTTGAGTGTGGAACAGACGAATGGTTTTATACAGGCGATACAAGTTGATACCAATTGGCAATTGCTTGAACAGCGCGGACATGTGTTTTTGTTTCAACGTAAACCGTAATTCCAATAAAGCGGATTAGCAGGGGTTTCAGGAGATTGAATGGTCTTTTCCATCCACAACACATCGTGCCATTGGTTCAATTTGAATCCAACGTTTTTGTAGGTAGCGAATTTTTCGAATCCCATCTTGTGGTGAAAACCGACACTGGCTTCATTGGGAAGGGCAATCACAGCGAAGGCTTTGCAAATGTGAATGCGTTTTAGTTCCGAAAACAATTCGGTATAAAGCTTGGTAGCTACGCCAGATTTTTTGTTATCATCTTCAACATAAATCGAAACTTCTACATTCCACTGATAAGCCAAGCGGTCGCGATAGGCAGAGGCATATGCGTATCCTAAAAGAGTTCCGTTTTCTTCAGCAATCAAATAAGGAAAACGCTTTGAAATCGAATCAATTCGATTTGAAAATTCTTCTAGCGAAGGTGCTTCCAATTCAAATGAAACGGCCGAAGCAACGACATGTTTAGAATAGAGACTCAGGCAAAAGTCGGCGTCAGAAATTTTAACTGGACGAATACTCAGGCTCATCTGCGAATGACACGTTCAAGGGTTCTTCCTCTTGAAGAATTAATTTCAATAAAATAAGTACCGCGAGTTTCAGGCAGTTGAATGCGAGCGACAACGCTTCCGACTTTTCTTCGTTCAATAAATTTCCCATCCAGAGAGTAGATAGCTATTTCATCTACCATTGCTCCATTCGATGTCAAATTTACCCATCCGTCTGAAGTAGGGTTTGGGGAAAGCAAGAAAGTAGGAATTCGGATTTCTTCAACCCCAATAATAGTGCTGAGAACCGATTGAGATGACACTTGAAATGGATCAGCCCCCTCGGCATCGTACATGGAACGGAATGAGGTGATTGCCTCATTGTCGAATGTAAACATTTCTTCAAGATACTTAGGTGGAACAGACTGATACATCAAACGAGCAGTGACATGCAGATTCCCGGAAAATCCACTTAAAGGAATATGCACTCGCATCCCATCAGTACCACTGCCTTCTGTACCGTCATCGAAATGATTGAAGTTCGTGTCATATAAAGCGGCTCCAACAATTTTGGTAGTGTCGTAAGACGCGTGGTTTACAGAAAATCCAAGTGGTGTAAGTCGGTTGTCTTTGAGCATCACGTCTGCGCGTTCGAGCACAGTCGTTCTATTTCCATTCACATCGCCCATAACCATTTCATAAATTTGAACTTGGTCTTGAGAAGTAATAAGATCGTAGTGCGGTTCCCACGTATTGTCTTCTCCAACAATGCGATATTGGTTGTCCATTTTACCGGAATGAAAAATTTCATTTCCAGCATCGTCGACCGCGATTATTTCAACATACGCTCGTCTTGAAGGATAACCGCTAGGAAATTTATGTCCGGCTAGATTCGATAATTTTATGGAGTACTTGGCAGTGTCATTTTCAATACTTGTTTCAGTGAGCTCGACAGTAGCGGTCTCATTTTGAAGCAGATTAGATGTGCGTTCAATGGC
>JBIKVX010000284.1:0-2549 GCA_044356625.1 Flavobacteriales bacterium
GGGGTGCTGAAACCCAAGCTATTTCATTCCTTGCAAACAATCTTTCATATTCAGATGACCTTGAACCTTTCCTTTCTTCCAAAGGTCAATTCTGTTACCGAATCGAAGGAAATTCAGAGCCGATTAGCTATTTCCCAAATGAAACATTTACATCATACAGCAACAAAAAATGTTTAGATCAGGAGCCTCTTATTTGGATTCCGAACGCCATGATGATTCATGGAAATAACGATCTGTTCTATCCGGTCATTTCATTCGCGGACACAACCCAATACACCATGAATATATTCAGTCGTTGGGGCGACTATGTGTTTGAAACAAACAAACTTTCTGAAAAATGGGACGGTAAAATGAATGGCGGAGATTATGTGCATGAAAATGCCTATGTCTATTACATCACTGTAAAGAACGGAGTGGGTGTTTTATATGAGCGAAGAGGGACCATTACCGTGCTTAAAAACTAGCCCCTCGCCATGAATTGCATTGTATTGGATCAAGGGAACACCTCATTAAAATGGGGGCTTTTCATAAACAATTGCTTGGTTGAATCGGGAAGAATTCTAGATAACAATCTTAGTCTTGAATTGAATCTTTTGCACTCAAAACACAGTCTTCCGTTTTTCTATTCTTCAGTTAGGAGTGCGTCTGAACAAACCGAATTTTTAAATCGATTTTCATTTTGCCGCATTATTCCGGAGGCTAATTTTCCGGCCTTCCACTACGCTTCGGGCATTGCAGGTAAAGATCGTCTTGCGAATGTTGCAGGTGCATTTGAAATATTCGAAGGGTCAGAAAGTTTGGTTGTTGATTTCGGAACCTGCATTACCTATTCCGTTGCTCAAAACAAGGCGCTAATTTCTGGAGTCATTTCTTTAGGCGCGCAGGCGCGCTTGCGAGCGATGCATGAATTTACCGGTCAACTTCCACTTATCGTATTTTCTGAACTTACTGAGCCCTTTCAAAATTCTACTGAAGGGGCTATGTTAAGCAGTGTGAATTATGGAATTCTTTCGGAATTGAAGGGTTACATTGATGCTGCAATGATTCAATTTCCTGATATTCAAATTGTATTTACCGGTACTGATGCGGTTCATTTTGCTAAACAGCTTAATTGCCGCATCTTTGTAGAAATGAATTTAACATTAATTGGATTGTATGCCATCTCTTGCGCGAATGAAGCTTAACTATATTTTTCTTGTTTTAATTTCGGTAATGTCCATTCAAGCGCAGGCTCAAATTCCTGTTAATTCGCCATACTCTCGATTTGGAATTGGATTAACCGACATTGGATTTAATCCGCGTTATGCTTCAATGGGTAATGCCTCTATTGCGCTTCCGGATTTATCGGGAGTAAACTTATCGAACCCAGCTTCATTTGCTCTGTTTTCCGAAACTACTTTTCAAGGAAGCGTGTATGCGAAAAGTTCGCAACTTGTTTCTTCCTCAGGAAATACGAATTACCTCGGAGGTCAGGTCGGAGAAATTGTATTTGGTTTTAAAAGGGCAGGAAGTAAATGGGGGTTTGCAATGGGCCTTACTCCTGAAAGCATCGTGGGTTATCAGTTCTCGAATTCACAGGCCATTAATGACAGTTTAAACGCAAATTACAGCTACAGTGGCGAGGGTGGGATAAATAAGGTTCAAATGGGTTTTGCGCGGACCTTCATTCTTTATTCTGACAGCACACATGCACGCACACACACCTTATCTATTGGAAGTAATTTAAATTTCAGATTTGGATCTATCCTACAAATTGATCGCATTTTGTTCGACAATACTTCTATCTATAACAGTAAGATTACCAATCGCAAATCCTTTTCTGATGCGAATTTTACCTTTGGTGCGCATTATTCGTTCCCTCTTCACCAAAGAAAATCAGCGGGAAAAGTTACTCGGTCAACTTGGATTCATTTGGCTGGAACCTATGAATTGGAAAACAATGTAAACCCGAAGGTACAAGATATTCGTCAGTCTACGCGTTCTGTCTCCGGTGTTGAATTGCCCGTGCTTACCGTTTTGGATACGACCTATACTAATCTTTCTTTTGTTATTCCTCAGCGCATTCAATTCGGTGCTGCAATTACTCATGAATTTAAAAAGGCAGGGACACTTTCCCTAAGCGTCTCTTATCGTCAACAAGATTGGAAATCTATTGAAAACATGAACTCCTTGATTCATGTTTCCAATCAAAGTTTTCACAACTCTAAAAACGTTGGACTCGGATTGGAATATGTTCCTAATGTAAATGGTGGAGAGAACAATTACTTCGGAGCATGCACGTATCGCCTGGGCATGAAAAGTGCTGAAACCTATGTTGGTATGAACGGTAACAATATCTTACAGGAGGCTTTTACGTGCGGTCTTCAAATGCCAATGCGGTCATCGAAATCTACGAGTAGCCTTTGTATTTCTGCTGAGTTTGGAACATACGGCAACGCTATAGAAGCTGCCACTAAAGAAAACTACGCTTCTTTCCTTATAGGATTTAAACTTCATCCGTTCGAGCGTTGGTTCGTTCAGAGAAAGTATGACTAACCCCTATTTGAAAA
>JBIKVX010000185.1:0-4375 GCA_044356625.1 Flavobacteriales bacterium
TTTCTGAAATAAAAGCTATTACTGACCCCAAGTTTGTTCCTGTGCAAAGCACATACAACGCTTCCTTCAGTTATTCCTTGGATGGTGTTGTTCGAACAAAAATTTATGCGCAACAATTAGATCAGTACGTTAGCGACAGCTCTTATTTAATTGCGCCGAAAACATTTCATATCGAATTCTTTGACTCGCTCGGAGATTACACAGGCACAATGAGAGGTAACGAAGCGATTTTCTCTCAGAAAAGCAACAAGCTTTGGGCTAAAGGTGACATTGTACTGGAAAACTGGAAAAAAGAAAAATTAGAAACCAATTCACTCACTTTTTATTTAGACTCTGATTTAGTTTACACCCCTGATTTTGTAAAAATCAGTTCAGAAAATAGTGTCATTGAAGGAACGGGACTTCGAAGTGACGCATCGTTTTCCAATTACGAAATCAATCAAACATCTGGAAATTTCAACACAGAAAACCAATGAACAACTTAAATAAAATCGTACTTATCTTTTGGGCAATTGTTGTGGTTGCATCATTCGGCTATGCGCTATATATGATATCTTCTCAAGGCTGGGATAAGGGTGCCGAGAATTTGTTTATTCCTGGTATCGCGCTTATGTGGTTTTTATTCCGCTTGGGAATGTATCGCAGAATGAATAAGAACAATGGATAAAATTACCGTATCGGAAATCCTCATTATTATCGGCACACTTATAGGCTGTGCCTTTTATTCTGGTGTTGAAATAGCCTTTCTTACTTCCAATAAATTAAAAATCGAGTTGGATAAGAAGCAAGGGGTGTTTGGGGCTTCAATACTCTCCTCGTTGGTAGGTAAACCCAAATTATTCCTAGCCATGTTGCTGGTTGGAAACAACATTTCGTTGGTGATTTACGGAATAGTTTTCGGAGATGTGCTGACACATATTATAGAAGGATATTTTCCGTTTTTAGATAATAATATTGGTGCATACGGTGTTCTTATTCTTCAAACCATTATTTCAACTTTAGTCGTTTTAATCTTTGGTGAATTCATTCCGAAGGCTTTGCTTTCTTCACAGCCTAACAAATGGCTTTTGCGCCTTTCACCGCTTATTGCTATTTGGTATGCTATATTATTCATATTCGCCTACAGCGTTACCAAAGCAAGTGAGTGGATTATTTCATTGTTGTTCAGGAATTCGCCCAAGGAAAAAGATATCGTTTTTGGAAGAACAGACTTGAACCATTATTTAGAGGGATTTACAGGGAATAATTCCCAGCAAAAGGACCTCGATTTGGAAATTCAGTTTTTTCAGAACGCCCTTGATTTTTCATTGTTGAAAGCGCGTGATTGCATGTTGCCTCGCAATGAAATTGTTGCTATTGATATTACCGAGAGTATTGCCAAAGCGAAGGATCTTTTCATTGAAACAAAACTTTCTAAAATCATCGTATTCAGAGAAAACATTGACCAGTTAATCGGTTATGTGCACTTCAGCGATTTCTTCAAGAACCCTAAAGAGATTAAAGAAATTCTTCGTCCAATTGCCATTGTTCCCGAACCTATGGCTGCCAATGAGATTTTGAAAATTTTCCGAAGTCAGAAAAAAAGCGTTGCTGCAGTAGTGGATGAGTTCGGCGGAACCAGTGGGCTTATCACCTTTGAAGATATTATTGAAGAGATTTTCGGCGAGATTGAAGACGAACACGATACCATTGACAATGTTGAGCGTGAAGTCTCGAAAGGCTGGTATGAATTCTCAGGAAGGTTAGATGTTCATTACATCAATGAAAAATACAAGCTTGAACTTCCCGAAAACGAAGAGGAGTACGACACGCTCGGTGGGCTCATACTGAACTTCCACCAAGATTTTCCTGAAGTAAACCAAGAGTTCGTCATTGATCGCTTTCGATTCACAATTCTTGCTGTAAACGAGCGGCAAATTAAGCTTGTGCAGCTCCAAAACATTGAAGAAATGACAAGCAACTAATCTCTTCTAAAAAAAAACAAGGAATTTCCGAGCAAATTTCCGATATTCGCAATCCTAAATTTTATAGTCCATAACTATGGCAATGATTTCAACCCTTCGTAAACAAGGATGGCTAGTACTAGCCCTAGTCGGCATTGGTATTGTCGGCTTCCTAATTCCGTATGACGCTGTAATGGCAATGTTCGGTGGCCCATCAGATAAAGTTGGTGTTATTAATGGCGAAAAAATTAAGCAAGAGCAATGGAGAGCCATGCTTCAAGAGCAATCGGAATTATTTAGCTACGACAATAGCCAACCCCATGGATTGGAAAATGACGTGTGGAATAACTTAATAGAAACCACCCTTCTTCAACCCGAATACGAAAGTCTCGGCTTAATGGTAACGGATGAAGAATTGGATGAAATTCTTTTCGGAAATTTCTTGAGTGCGTATGTAAAAAGCACGTTTTACCAAGGAAAAGATTCTTTGCCCTACAAAGAACAGATGCGCGAAAGCTTCAATAAGATGGAAACCGAAAAACCCAATCTGTTTTCTGGTTACAGAAAAATGGTTGTTGAGAAGCGCTTGAAAGAAAAGTACGACGCATTGGTTAGCGCTGGTGCCTATGTGAACTCTTTGGATGCAAAGAGCTTGTTTCACCAAGCCAACGACAAGGCTTCTATCGTATACGTTGTTAAGCCATACGCTCAAATTATGGAGAGTGAAATTTCATTCAACAATGAAGACATTGAAAAATATTACAATGATCACAAAAATGATCGCGACTTCAAACAAGAAAGAAGTCGCTCTATTGCATACGTTCGTATTCCAACAATCACAAGTGCGTCTGACAGTGCTGCTACTTTGGAAAGCCTGAAAGAAGTCGTTACTTCTTTCAAAGCTTCAAAAAACGCGAAAGAAGATTCATTGTACGTTGTATTGAATTCGGGTAATCCTGCAAATGCTAAAGTAAAATATATTGCCGGCAGTTTTCCTGAGCCTTTCAATTCACAAATTTTTTCAGACAGTCTTGGCCTAGTCATGGGACCATTTGTTTCAAGTGGAGCTGCGCGTGTTGTAAAATTAACTTCACGCGGAAATGAAATCGACTCTGTTCAGGCGCGTCACATTCTTATAAAAGATAAAGGTGTTGCGGGTAAAACCAAGGCCGACTCTTTGAAAACCATTATTCTTGCGAATAAGAACTTTGCTGAAATGGCCACCAAATTTAGCATTGACCAAGGTTCCGCTGTTAAAGGTGGTGATCTAGGAATGTTTGCAAGAGGAGCTATGGTTGGGCCATTCGACGCAGCATGTTTCAACGGAGAAATCGGTGACTTGCAGATTGTCGAAACTCAATTCGGAACGCATTTAATTGAAGTTACGAAAAAAGGAAATCTCAAGCTAGCAGCATACTTCGCTCAAATTGAAAGTCCTTTTGAGCCGAGCGCTGCAACTAAAAAACAAACTTATCAAAAAGCAATTGCTTTCATTCAAAACCATGGCGATAGCGTAAGTTTCCGTGTAGGTGCTGTAGAGAGTTTCGGTGGATTAACTTATGCCCCAGACGTGCGCCCTGAAGCAACAGCTATTGTTGGTGTTCAAAGCGCTTCTGAAATCATTAACTGGGCTTACAAACCAGATGCTGAAGAAGGTGCCGTTTCACAACCAATTTCCGTTGATGATGGAATCGTTGTTGTTTGCTTAAAAGAAATCAAAGAAAAAGGAGTTCCTTCATTGCGCAATGCATATGGTCATGTGAAGGAAGAAGTAATTAAAGAAAAGAAAGCCGAAAAATACATAGCTATGATGACCGGCGGATCAATGGACGAGATAGCAGGAAAAGTTTCCGGTCAAGTGAAGACTTTCGAAAATCTTTCTATGGCTATGCGTAATATTCCTGAAAGTGGTATTCAAGAAACTGAAAGTGCTGCCATTGGTGCTGCCTTCGGTTTGCCTACCGGAAATATCTCAGCTCCGATTAAAGGAAAAGGTGGTATTTATGTAATTCAACGTGCAGCAGATGTAACCCGAGTTGAAAGTCCAGATAACTATGTTTCTTTCAAAAAGGACAAAATGCGTAGTCAAAAAACAAGTGCTCCAGTGACGCTGTTTAACTCTCTTCGTGAAGCTGCGGAAATTGAAGACTATCGTTTCTTCCCGGAAGATTGATTTTTAAAATCTAGAAAAATTGAAAAGGATGCTTCGGCGTCCTTTTTCATTTGTTAGAACAAAAGCAACATGGTGTCGCCGTAGCTCAAGAACATGCACTGGTCTTCTAGGGCGTGCATATAAATGCGCCTCCAATCCTTGCCTACAGCTGCGGCAACAAGCAGCAGCAAGGTGCTCTTAGGCTGATGGTAATTCGTTTGAAGACCCGAACATATCTTGAACGAGTATCCAGGAGCAATGCAGATACTTGACATTGCAC
>JBIKVX010000231.1:0-3503 GCA_044356625.1 Flavobacteriales bacterium
AAGCAATTTACAGCCGCTACTGAAGTTTCTTCGTTGGCCATTACGAAAATAGATGGTACGGCGAAAGGCGGAGTAGTGATTGGAATTTCAGATCAGTTCAATATTCCTGTTCGCTTTATTGGAGTGGGAGAGCAGGCTGGTGACCTTCAGGTCTTCAATAGATTTGAATTTGTAGATAGTTTATTCGCAGGTAAAACAAAATAATGAAAACGAAGACCCTCAAGAAAAACAAGGTGAACGTAGTAACCTTGGGTTGCGCGAAAAACATTTTCGATTCGGAAATCATGATGGCGCAATTGAAAGCGAATGCTTTCGATGTAGAGCACGAGTCGGAAGATACCGATTCTGAAATTGTAATCATCAACACCTGCGGCTTCATAGATAACGCGAAAGAGGAAAGCATCAATACAATCTTAGCTTGGGCGAGAGAGAAAGAGAAGGGCAATGTTTCGAAGCTATATGTGACCGGATGCTTGAGCGAACGTTACAAGCCCGAATTGGAAAAAGATATTCCTGAAGTAGATGCGTTTTTCGGAACGCGTGATCTTCCACGTTTATTGAAAACATTAAAGGCCGATTATAAAACGGAATTGGTGGGTGAACGTTTGTTAACCACTCCAAGTCACTTCGCCTATTTTAAAATAGCAGAAGGATGTGATCGTCCGTGTTCGTTTTGCGCAATTCCGCTTATGCGTGGAAAGCACGTGAGCACGCCAATGGAGCAGCTCATAAAGAACGCGAAGTCTTTGGCTGCTAACGGCACCAAAGAGTTAGTTCTTATAGCGCAAGATTTAACCTATTACGGATTAGACATTGAAAAGAAACGGTCTCTTTCAGAATTGTTGAAGCGTCTTTCAGATGTAGAAGGAATCGATTGGATTCGTCTTCAATACGCCTTCCCGAGTGGATTCCCGATGGATGTGTTGGATGTTATGAATGAAAGAGATAACATCTGTAAATATTTAGACATGCCCCTTCAACATGGAACAACAAAAATGTTGCAAGCCATGAAGCGAGGCATAACGAGAGAGAAGACCGATGCGCTTATCCAAGACATTCGCATGAAGGTTCCGGATATTGCAATTCGTACAACATTGATCACTGGTTTTCCTGGTGAGACGGCTGCAGATCACAAAGAATTGTTGAAGTGGATTGAACAATCGCGCTTCGAACGTTTGGGCGTGTTCACCTACAGCCATGAAGAGAATACTTCTGCCTTTGTTTTGAACGACGAAGTTTCAGCCAAGACTAAGAAGAAACGCGCCGATGAAATTATGGAAGTACAATCGCACATTTCGTTGGAATTGAATGAAGCCAAAATTGGAAAAACCTTCAAGGTTTTAATAGATAAAATGGAAGGTGACTACTACATCGGTCGAACCGAATTCGATTCTCCGGAAGTAGACAACGAAGTTGTTGTGGCTAAGTCTGAAGGGTATTTGCGTGTGGGTGATTTTGCCGACATTGAAATTGTTAGCGCGGAGCACTACGACTTAATTGGAAAAATTAAAGCGTGAGTTCTGAAGTGAAATATCCGTTAATGGAGACCTTCACCAGTATTCAAGGTGAAGGCGTTTACACGGGTGTTCCAAGTTTTTTTATACGATTGGCGGGATGCGACGTTGGTTGCGTTTGGTGCGACGTGAAGGAGAGTTGGGACAAAAAAAAGCATCCGCTTGTATCTCTTGAAACCCTTGTCGAAGCAGCCGTTGGAAGTGGAGTGAACGTTGTGATTGTTACAGGAGGTGAACCTACCATGCATGATTTGGGGCCATTAACCGAAGCACTTAGCAATGTTGGACTTCGTGTTCATTTGGAAACTAGCGGAACCCAGAAACTAACGGGCTTATTCGATTGGATAACCTTTTCACCCAAAAAATTCAAGGCTCCATTGGAAGAGTATTTCCAATTGGCGAACGAACTGAAAGTTGTGATTAATCACAAATCAGACATTGAATGGTCTCATGAATTGTCTGCACGAATGAATGAGCATGCACAGTGGTTTATGCAGCCCGAGTGGGAAAAGCGTGAAGTTATGCTTCCCCTTATTTTCGATTGGGTATTAAAAAACCCACACTGGCGTGTGGGTCTTCAAATTCATAAGTACATTGGAGTTGAATAATTAATCGGGGTGAATAATTATTCACCCCGATTAATCATTCTTTTATTACTCTTAATTTATTTCCTTCCTCATCCGTTAAAACATAGATTCCAGCACCGTAATTGCTGAAATTAATTTGCCACACACCGTATAGGGTTTCAACTAAATTTCCTTGAATAGAATAGACGTGAATGTTGCTTTTCTTCGAGCATTGGACAATGCCTCTGGTTGGGTTAGGGTAAACTGAAAATATTTTTTCAGAGGCATTCATTTCTTGAACGCTTATGACACCCTGATTATTAGAGAAATCTGGAGTAGTGACAATGAAGTTTACCCATTCAGGACTTCCGTCTGTAAGTCGCCCCAAACTAGTGTCTGCATCCATATGCTGCCAATATTTTTCGTCAACGCGTGTTAAACCATCGGGACTGTAAAGCCCAATAAATTCCGTGTTGTTATTTAAATTAAAGCTTGCGTGTCTTACCCCTTGTGATCCATCGTCGTCAATAAAAAAGGTTAACCATCCTAGAGCAGGCACTGTGACACTGTCTATGAATGTTGCTGGTATTTGCCACCTTCTTGGATTGTTGCTGTCGTCACTCATGAAATAGCCGGCGAGACTTACATCGTAGTTCAATGGATTATATATTTCAACCCAATCATCGAATTGTCCATAGTTATCCGTGAATGTTACAATGTTGTCGGCCATAACTTCATTTATAACAACAGGCTTTGGAGTTATGAAAATTAAGCTGTTGGTGTTTATCGGAGTAGCCGGATTAAAGGTGGTGATAGTTGGTGCGCCGTCTGTTGAGCAACCAGCGCTTTGGCCTGGGGAAAGAGCACCCCATGTGAGTGAACTTACCGGAGTTAATCCATCAGGCCCAGTAAGTGTGGCTGTACCTCCTGCGGGGCTCAAAAGAATAGGCGAGTGGGTTGCGCCAAAAGCGAGATCGTTGTCACACCAAAAAACTTTGAAACTATTCGGAGCAATTACAGTGTTGTAAGGTTCGTTGGTTGGTATAAGCCATTGTGAAGGAGTTCCGTTTACGCTGAGATAATATCCACCCAAATTCACTTGAAACGAATTTGGATTGTAGACTTCAATCCAAGGGTCATATTCAAATTCGGGGTCATGATAGATTCCTGTGTTCTCGGGTTGAACTTCATTTAAGAAAAGTAATTCTGGTGTTTGAGGAAGTTCTAAATTAGGAGCAGAGTAAGTAACATTATTAAAGTATTGCCATGAAGCACAGGCCTCACACGCACGTCCGTAACTAATATCCGAAGCCATTTGGGGGTATGAAATGCTGTCAATAATTGTTACTCCATCAGGCGCAGTTAAAAACACATTTTCGCCATTCGAACTCAGTGTGAAGTTTAGATGCAGCGCTCCTTGTGT
>JBIKVX010000104.1:0-6804 GCA_044356625.1 Flavobacteriales bacterium
CAAGATCGATGTTATCATGGGAACTGGAAAAGTTTTAGCTGGAAAGAAAATCCAGGTGACGGCTGCTGACGGTACTGTTTCTGAAGTAAGCGGAAAGAACATCATTATTGCTACTGGTGGACGTTCACGCAGCTTGCCGAACATGCCACAAGATGGAACGAAAATTATTGGATACCGCGAGGCGATGACATTGGCAGAACAACCAAAATCTATGGTTGTTGTGGGGTCTGGTGCAATAGGAGTGGAGTTCGCTTATTTCTACAACGCAATGGGAACGAAAGTAACCATTGTTGAATACGCTGCGAACGTAGTTCCTGTGGAAGACGAGGACATCTCAAAAGCATTGGCGAAGTCGTTCAAAGCTTCGGGAATTGAAATTCACACTTCTTCAGAAGTTACCTCAGTAGATACTTCAGGAAAAGGATGTAAGGTTCATGTGAAAACAGCTAGTGGTGAACTCGTGATCGAAGCCGACGTTGTATTGTCTGCTGCCGGTGTGGTTGCGAACATTGAAAATATTGGTTTGGAAGATGTGGGTATTGTAACCGACAAAGGAAAGATCATGGTAGATAAATTTTATCAAACGAACATCCCTGGTTATTATGCAATCGGAGACTGCGTGCCTGGTCAATCGTTGGCTCACGTAGCAAGTGCGGAAGGAATTACTTGCGTTGAAAAAATTGCAGGTCATCACCCACAAGCCATCGATTACAACAACATCCCAGGTTGCACATATTGTTCTCCAGAGATTGCGAGTGTTGGATACACCGAGAGGGCTGCGAAAGAAGCTGGATACGAATTGAAGATTGGTAAGTTTCCATTTAGTGCTTCTGGAAAGGCCAGTGCTGCTGGACACAAAGATGGATTCGTGAAATTAATTTTCGATGCGAAATACGGCGAATTGTTGGGCGCACATTTAATTGGAGCGAACGTTACTGAAATGATTGCCGAGTGTGTTGCGTTGCGCAAGTTGGAAACAACAGGAATGGAATTGGTGAAAACCATTCACCCGCACCCGACCATGAGCGAAGCCATTATGGAAGCGGCTGCTGCTGCTTACGGCGAAGTGATTCACTTGTAAGAATAACATGAAAAAATACGTTGTTGCACTCTTGAGCTTCTTGTTCATTTCGCAGTTGACTTTTGGTCAGGCGGGAGGAACAAGTTGCTCAAATGCAGTGACGCTCACTTGTGGTCAGACCATAGGTGGAAGCACGCTGGGCGTTCTTCCAGATAATTACGATTCAGGGAATTTTGAAGGCACTGCCGGTCAGTTGTGGTACACGTTCACTCCGCTTGGAAGTGGAACGGTAGAAGTAAGTCTTTGTAACAACAACACCAATTATGATACACGCGTTCATGCGTATTCGGGTGCTTGTGGAAATTTAACTTTTATTGCTGAAGACGACGACGCTTGCGTGAATCCGGTATTCGCAAGTGATCTGGTATTTCCGGTTTCAGCAGGAACAACTTATTTCATTCGTTTAGGTGGAAGCTTCACCAATGCAGGAACTTACGAAGGGACTTTCTCTTGTAATTTATCGATTCTCGGATGTACGAATCCGCTGAGCTGCAATTTCAATCCGGTTGCAAATACCAACGACGGGTCGTGTGACTTTGCTTCGTGTTACGGATGTAAATATGCGAATGCATTGAATTACGATGCAACGGCCACGTTCGATGACGGCTCTTGTTTGTTTGCTGCGGTGATTCCCGGATGCACGAACAGCGCAGCCTCCAATTACAATAATTTGGCAACGGTAGATAACGGAAGTTGTTTATATCCGGGTTGCACGAATGCTTCGGCGTATAACTTCAATCCCGTTGCGAATGTCGACGATGGCAGTTGTGATTTAATAGGCACTTGCTTCGGCGACATGAATCAAGATGGTGTCATTACCATCGAAGACGTTATGCTATTTATAGCTACGTTCGGAACGAACTGCAATTAGATCTGTCCTGCTTCGAAAATTTCAGTAACTTTTTCTACTGCGTAATCTATTTCTTCTTTCGTTGTGTAACGAGAGAAAGAGAAACGGACAGCGGGCTGTCCTTCGCGCAACGCACCAATGGCGTCTAATACGTGGCTCCCTTTAGTTGCGCCGCTGCTACAAGCACTTCCGCCCGAAGCGGCTATTCCTTCAAGATCTAACAAGAACAAAAACATGTCGTTGTTTTTCGTAGGTGGAAAGGTTGTGCTCAAAACCGTATAAAGACTATCGGTGCTTTCTGATTTTCCATTGAAGGTAATTCCAGGAAGACGTTTTTTCAATTCAGCAGCCATGTATTGCTTCAATCCGCTAACATGTTCTTGATGCTCTTCAACTTCACTGAACGCAAGGTCCATGGCTTTAGCCATACCCATAATTCCTCCGGTGTTTTCAGTTCCTCCGCGCATACCGCGCTCTTGTCCACCACCAGTAATATCGGCGAATCCAGGAATGTTCTTCCGAATAAAAATAAATCCAACTCCTTTCGGGCCGTGATATTTGTGCGCAGCGGCGTTAAGGAAATGAATGGGTGTTTCTTTTAAGTTGAAACGATAATGCCCCATCGTCTGAACCGTATCGCTGTGAAATACAGCGTTGTTCTCAATACAAATTTCCGCCACTTCTTGAAGCGGCAAGAGATTCGCAATTTCATTGTTGCCATGCATGAGCGTAACATACGTTTTCACGCCGTCGCTTAATGTGTTTTTAATGTCGTTTAGATCAATGCTTCCATCTGATGTCAAAGCCACCCAATGCACAGAAACTTTTCCTTCTTCCTGAAGTTTTTCAGCTGTCTTTACAATAGCGCTGTGTTCAATTTTTGAAGTAATGATGCGCTTGCATCCCATGTCGCGAACGGCGATGTTCATCGCAAGATTGTCTGCTTCCGTTCCTCCGCTGGTGAAATAAATTTCGCCGGGTTCGCAATTCAAATGCTTCGCAATAGAGCGACGAGCGGTTTCAATTTGCGTCTTTACTTTTCTTCCGTATGAATGGGTGGAAGATGGATTGCCGAATTCTGTTCGCAAGAAATTCGAAATAACATCGACCACTTCAGGAGCAACCGGAGTGGTTGCAGCGTTATCTAAATAAGCTTTCATTCAGCAGAAGGAATGTGTTGTTTTATTTGTTGAATCAATATCAGCGCTTCCTCAAGTGTTGGCGCTTCAGCATAAATTCGAACAATAGGTTCGGTGTTACTCTTGCGTAAATGCACCCATCCGTTCGAGAAGTCAACCTTCACACCGTCGATCGTATTTACTTTTTCATGTTGAAATTCTTTCGCGACAGTATCCAATATTCCATCTACATCTAGACTCGGACTTAACACCACTTTATCCTTAATCATTTGATACGTCGGATAGGTCGCGCGCATTTCAGAAACAGAACTGAAGTTCTTCGCTAAGTGCGTTAAGAACAAGGCAATTCCAACAAGCGCATCTCTTCCGTAGTGTGTTTCCGGATAAATAATACCACCGTTTCCTTCTCCGCCGATTACGGCTCCAATTTCTTTCATCTTCGCTACCACGTTCACTTCGCCGACGGCAGAAGCTTCGTAGCGTTGTCCGTGCTTTTGCGTAACGTCTGCCAATGCACGACTGCTCGATAGATTACTCACGGTAGGACCGGGAGTAATGCCAAGCAAATAATCTGCAATGGCAACAAGCGTATATTCTTCACCAAACAAACTTCCGTCTTCACAAACGAATGCGAGACGATCTACATCTGGATCAACGACAATTCCTAAATCACATTTCTCTTTTTTTACAATGGCTACGATATCTGTTAAGTGCTCTGCTAGCGGCTCTGGATTGTGTGCGAAGTGTCCGTCTGCTTTGCAGTGAATCGGAACAATGTTCTCAATGCCCAAGGCGTCTAACAATGCAGGGACATAAATTCCTCCAGAGCTATTAATACCGTCAACGGCAATCTTGAATTTTTTGTTTGAAATGGCTTCAACATCGATGGTGTTTATTCCAAGTATATGTTGAATGTGCGCTTTCATGAAATGGCGCTCCTCAATGCTGCCCAATTCATCTACGGTGCAAAAAGCGTAATCATCTGCATCTGCTCTGCGCAGAACTTCTTTTCCTTCATCGCCTGAAATGAACTCTCCTTTTTCGTTGAGCAATTTCAAAGCGTTCCATTCCTTCGGATTGTGACTCGCGGTAAGAATAATTCCGCCGTTTGCATTGCTTTCCGTAACAGCCCATTCCACGGTTGGAGTGGTGGAGAGTCCTGCGTCTAAGACGTGAATTCCCATTCCAACCAATGTATTCATGACAAGGTTTTGGAGCATCTCTCCGCTAATGCGCGCATCTCTTCCAACTACAATTGAAATGTGTTGTTTGTTGTTTCTATGTTGAAGAAAAGCAGCGAATGCCGCTGTGAATTTCACAGTGTCGAGCGGAGTTAAGTGTTCACCCGGAACAGCTCCAATGGTTCCGCGAAATCCGGAAATAGATTTTATTAAGGTCATGTCTTTAAAATAACTTGCGCAAAGATACTTCACCCCAAGAATTAAACTTCGTTCTTTGTGCAATGAATCACCTTGCCCATTTGTATCTTTCCTCTGACAGTGAAGAGGAAATGGTAGGACAATTTATCGCAGATGCGGTGAAGGGAAACGATTTCAATTTATACGGCTCGAATATTCGAAATGGAATACTCCTTCATAGGTGGGTAGATTCGTTCACAGATACGCATGATTTGGTAAAGGAGCTTCGTGCTGTATACAGACCAAAATTAGGGTTGTACAGTGGGGTGCTCATTGACTTGGTTTTTGATTATTACCTAGCGAAAGATTTTCAAATTCATTCGGGAAGAGATCTTGCAGAATTTCAACAGTACACTTTTTCTGTTTTGAATAAACACGAAGATATTTTTCCGGAAAAAATGAAAAGCTATTTCTTCCATATGAAAGACAAAGAATTTATGATGAAGTATGCCCATTCGGAAGGAATGGCATTGATCGTTAGACAAATGGGAATGCGCATTCCTCGAGGAGAATCCCTTATTGAAGCCGGCGATTTTTTCTTCGATCATGTTGAAGTGGCATCGAATTATTTCCCGGTTTTTTTTATTGAATTGAAGCGTGAGTTTCAGTTGAAAAGAATGAACCTATTGAATGAAAATAAAATTCATTAAATTTGTAGATAACCCCTTTAAAACCTATGTGTTTTGAAGTAAAATTTATCCGTTGAGAAAATCAGTTTGGCGAGTTGTTCTAATTTCAATAGCGCTCCTTGGTGGAGTCGCGTTTATGTTCATTCTTCTTTCTCCGAAAGTTCGAGTGGAGGATGAGGTGGAATTAATAGGACCGAATAATTTTCCGAATTTGGTGAATGTCGATTTAGATTCTATTCAGGCGCGTGGAAAGTTGGTCGTGTTAACTGAAAACAGTGCTTCGACTTACTATTTGTACCGTGATGAGGAATTGGGTTTCGATTTTGAGTTAGCTAGGAAATTTGCAAAATCATTAAATGTAAAACTTGAGGTTCGTGTCATTGAGAATTTAGATAGCATGTTCGCGATGCTTTATCGAGGTGAAGGAGATATTATAGCTTCCAATTTGACGGTTAATGAGGATCGCAAAAAGTTTTTAGCTTTTTCACCTGTGATTTATAAGACCAAGCAAGTGTTGGTTCAGCGTAAGGATACCGCAAACAAGATATTGGCAGATGGCATAGTCGTGCATAATCAACAAGAATTAGAGAAGCTTCCTATTCACGTTCATCGCTACTCATCTTTTTACAATAAGATTTCAAATATTATTCAATCTACGGGTGTGAATATTCAGTTAATAGAAGAAAGTGGAAAAATTGGAACAGAGGAATTGCTTCAAGAGGTTGCAAACGGTTCGATACCCTCAACGGTTACTGATAAAAGCTTAGCGTTTTTGTGCTTTGAAGATTACCCCAACTTAGACATGTCGGTAGAGTTAGAGGGTGAAGATGATATCGCATGGGCTGTTCGTCCGAATGCATTTTTATTACAAGAAAAATTGAATAGTTTCCTAACAGAAAAGAACGGTGTTCGCTTTATTGAAAAGTTGTACACGCGTTATTTTGGGCGGTCAGAAGAGAATTGGACTGGAGGTATAAAGCGTGTTTTCAGTATGCCTGTAATCAGGGAGGGGCATTTGTCGCCTTATGATTCTTTATATAAAGTGCATGCAGGAATTGTAGGTTGGGACTGGCGATTGTTAACTGCTCTGAGTTGTGTAGAGTCCGGGTTTAATCCAAATGCAGAGTCTTGGGCGGGTGCAAGGGGACTCATGCAGCTCATGCCAGCTACAATGTTGAAATACGGGGGCGATACTTTGTGTCCGCCAGACAATAACATTCAAACTGGAGCTAAAATGTTAAAGAGTTTGGATAATTTTTGGAAGCAAAGGGTAAGGAATCCTGATGAAAGAATCAAATTTATGCTTGCCAGCTACAATTGTGGACCGGGTCACGTTTTAGACGCCATGTGCATTGCAAAGCAGATTGGTAAGAACGACACTTTGTGGGATGGGAATGTAGCGGAAGCGTTAATTCTTAAATCGCAACGCCAATACTACGCCATGTCATGCGTAAAGCATGGCTATATTAATGGCGTCGGACCAGTGAATTTTGTAAATAAAATCCTAGCCATTTTCGAGCACTATAAGACGGCCTCATTATGAAACAGGTTTTAGCCTTTAGCCTTTTTATTGTTTTGTTTATTTCTTGTAAAAAACCTTCTGAGAATTTTTCATTGGAAGGTAAAACAACGGATGCTTCCTCTGGCGCAACGCTTCCTTATGTAACAACTGTGTTTGAACAAAAGT
>JBIKVX010000105.1:0-6757 GCA_044356625.1 Flavobacteriales bacterium
TTACAGATAAATGAGATTCATTCGCTTCGTTCAGTTTTTTAACACGTTCCTCGAAAATATCGTTGCTTAGATTTTTAAATTCAACTTTCATATTCGACTTCAAATCTTCCATTAAGAGTTTTTCAGATTCAAGGGATTTGAAGGCTGCCTCTAGAGACGCTGTTGTTGTTGCTTTTTCATGGATTAGGGATTCCACACGAACTCTCATTGAGCTTAATTCGTTTTTCGCATTATCAAGTTCATCCTTGAAAAACGAGCTGTCGTTTTGACTTGAATTTGATTTTCGGAAAACCAGGAAAGTGAAAGCCGCAATAGCCGCGCCTGAAATTGCACCAATTAATAGAGAGAGAGTATCCATATTTCAAAATTACCTTGACCTTGAGGGCTTTTGGGGCATTGTGGAAAAGTATTTTTAAAAACGCGATGAGAAGGTAATTCCAATTCTACCATTTTTTATTTGAAGCCCCTTGTTTTCAATATTCCCCACGCCGTAGGTTATAGAAACGGAACCGTTTTCTTGTTGGAACCGAAATCCCACACCTGTGTCATAGTAAGATTTTATCTTGGGTTCTTGTATGTATAAATAATCTCCAAAGACGAATGCTTGAACATCTGTTCCAAGAGCGACTCCAAAATCACAATTGAGCATGGCGTATTGTGAGGCGTAAATGCTTTCTTCTAAAAAAGCACGTAAGTTTTTAGTTCCTCCTAATCTTGAAATTTCGTTGTTGAAGAGAGAGTCGCTGAAAAGCGCATTTATTTCTAGGTTAAAATTCGTGAAGATGAGTTGATTTAAATTTAATTTCGACCAAACGATTGCTTTTAGTGCGTATAGTTTTTTGCTAGATTGGCTTGACTCGTATTGAATCGAGCGGTTCCCTGCGGTTCCATCAATTAAGAAATTGACTGAGTTTGCTCTATTATTGAAATTGGCATAACGAACTGAATAGGTTTTACTTTGAGTATTTCCGTAGGTTGAAGAAGTTTGAAAATGTGTATTAGACGATTTACTCGCGGCTGCTGAAAATCCATTTAGATCGTTTGTCTTGGTGAGCAAGCGAAGCGAGAAATCGGTTGACGAGAAAGTTGAATCACGCAAGAACGAAGCAAATTCAAATTGAACCCCGATTGGAAGTCCCATAGTAAATGGGCTTCCTAATTTAAATGATAAACTTTGACTCTTAGGTTGTGGGCGTTTCCAATGAAACTCAATTGTTTCAGCTTGCTTTAGCGCGTTGGAAAGTTCAAGGTCAATGTTTCCCGTTAATACAGATTGATTTGAATTGGGTTTTGGTTGAAGGGCCAAGAGTGCAGAAACCAAATTGTTTTTCTTTCGGTCTGTTTTTAATGCAATGCTGAATGTTTCGCTATGCATACGAATTGAAACTTGTGTATTTGGTTTCAAAAAAGAAATTTGATTAAGTGCCGATGCAATTTGTTCAATTTTATCAACACTGTATTTTTGTCCAGGTTGATAATTGATGCAGCGTTGCAGTGTTTTCTTGTTGAATAAGGAATTGGATGTGACAACAGTGTCTAAAACCACACTTTTTCCAAGATGTATTTTCCAATTATATTCAGGCGAAGTGTGATCGAGATAAAGTGTATCTAACTCAATCTGAGCATAAGGATATCCCGAATTATTAAGCCAATGCAATAACTCATTTGGATTTTTGTTCTTGGGAATGATAAGGTTTTGCCCAGAATACAGGTGTACAGCCTTAGAGGGTTGAGCCTGTGTATTAGCCAAACCAAACGCAAAAAGCAGAAAAGTTAATCTTACAAGAGTATGTTGATAACTGCTTTTCAAATTGGGGGTTGATTAAAGGTAGTTTGAATTAATTTTGAATTTCAATTGAATACTATGAAAAAGCCTGCACGTGTTTTATTTTTCGTTTTACTTGGATTAGGAATTTTTGGTCTGCAATCATGTAAAAGAAAGCATGAGAAGTGTGCTGCCTATGACCAAGTGAGCCCACAAAAGTAATTTTTAATTAAACTCAAAAGTTACAGTTTGTAAAACTTCTGTGTTGAGACTTCTACTCACGGGACATGTGTGAGCGTAGCGTTGAATTTTTTCCTTTTTTATCTCGTCGTAGTCTAAATTTGGAAAAATAAAGTGGATTTTTATTTCACCGATTCTTCTTGGGGTGTGGTTCATTATTTTTTCGATTTCCGCAGTTACCCCTTCGAACTTCCAATTTCTTTCTTCTGCGGCAATAGCCATTGTTGTTAAAATGCATGTAGCAAGAGAAGTACATAGCAAATCTGTTGGTGAAAATCGCTCTCCTTTGCCTTTATTATCCAATGGAGCATCTGTTTCCAATAAAGTATTACTTTGTTGGTGAATGGCTTCACATCTCAAGTTCCCTTTGTAACTAACGGACATTTTTGTCATGGTCTATTTTTTTTCAAAACTAAGATAGAAGAATGTAAATTAGTTTTTTTTGAACAGATATGTTGAACCTGCCTGCACTAACTTTGTAATATGAGTCGCTTCTATTTTTTTTTAGTCTTGGGTATGTTTTGCTTTTTCTCAAGTGCAAATGCACAGATGGAAGAGAAGGAAGAAGGAGCGGGAAGATATTCTCATCAGAGATATGGTGGTTTAGTTATTAAAACCAAGGGGTGGGGGGGTAGTTATGTCAGAGGCAAGAACAAAGGCGCTTTCAAAGTAAGGCAGATTTCATACGATTTTAGCTTTGTTAAACATGAGAAAGAGCAAAAATCGTACTTCCAAGATCCGAGCGCTAAACCTTTTGTGTTCGGAAAGCAGAATGCCATGTACAGTTTCAAATTGAACTATGGTTTCAAAAAAGATATTGCTCTTAAAGAGAGAAGTTCTGGAGTTCAGGTTTCTTATGCCTGGGGAATAGGTCCCGCGGTTTCGTTGCTTCGTCCAATTTATTTGGAGGTGCTTATTATTGACCCTAATCTGAATGGCTATACTTTGTCAACTGAAAAATACAATCCAAATAAGCATTTTGCAGACAATATTTATGGCAGGGCAAGTAATTTTTTAGGAATCAGCGAGATCGCCCTACTTCCAGGTTTTTCAGCTAAGGGGTCCATGCTTTTTGAATACAGTAATTACAGAGATGGTATAAAGGGTTTTGAAGTAGGGATGGCTGCAGAGGCCTACCCAAAGAGAATAGAAATCATGTCTAATCAAGTTCTTTCGGCTTATCCTGATGGGGCAAAGAACCATTGGTTGTTTGTTTCGGGTTATGTTCATTTTTACATAGGCAGAAAGTATAACTAGAAATATTATTTGAAGTAAGGAATTGTTATATGGAACAAGGAGAGCAGAGAATTCCAAAGCCGAAATGGCTTAAAGTAAAACTTCCCACGGGAGAGAATTATAGAAAGGTTCGGTCACTTGTGGATGAGCACAAACTGCACACCATTTGTGAAAGCGGCAACTGTCCGAACATGGGTGAATGTTGGGGTGAAGGAACAGCGACATTTATGATTTTGGGAAATATATGTACGAGATCTTGCGGATTTTGTGCTGTGGCTACGGGAAAGCCATTAGAGGCTGATCCATTTGAGCCCGCTCGTGTTGCGAATTCAGTGAAGTTAATGGGAGTGAAACATGCGGTTATTACTTCCGTGGACCGCGACGACCTTGCCGATGGAGGTTCAGAGCTTTGGGTAAAGACAGTAGAGCTTGTGCGCGCTAAATCTCCTGGCACCACCATGGAAACATTGATTCCTGATTTTGCTGGAAATTGGGAGAATCTGCAACGCATCATTGACGTTGCGCCTGATATCGTATCTCACAATTTGGAAACTGTGCGACGACTGACCAAGCAAGTTCGCATTCAAGCAAAATATGATCGTTCCCTAGAAGTCTTGTTCAGATTGAAAAAAGGTGGCATGCGAACGAAAAGCGGAGTCATGCTTGGGCTTGGGGAAAATAGGGACGAGGTGCTAGAGACCATGGAAGATTTGCGCTCGGTTCAGGTAGATATTTTAACTTTGGGACAATACCTTCAACCTACGCGAAAACACTTGCCGGTTCAGGAGTTTATTACCCCAGAGCAATTTAAGGAATACGAAGAAATTGGACTGAAGATGGGATACCGATTCGTAGAAAGTGGCCCGTTGGTGCGCTCTTCTTATCACGCTGAAAAACATCTGTTTTAAAGAATTTGCGGTTGGAAGGAAAAAAAAGCAAATAAAAAGCGTTGAATCGTTTTTTGATAAGACATTTCTCAATTATCTTGCGCCAAATTGAATTTTAAGCTTAACCTAGCATTTATGAAATTGAAAAATTTATTTTTATCCTCTGGATTGGTTTGTGCAGCTGCTGTGGCAGTTGTTATGGTGAGTTCCAACAGTCAACGTGCAACCTTTGCACCTCGTGTCATTCAGGCGGAAGGATACAACGAATCTGTAGACATTTTAAAGAAACTTCGCGGTAACTTGGTGACAGGAAACTTTGAAGTAACTGATGTTGTGGAAATGACGGCCGCGGTAAACGATATTGATCGCATACAAGGAAACCGTGAACTAAATATGAGTTGGTGGGAAATGGGACCGGATAACATCGGTGGCCGCACTCGTGCAATTTTAGCTTTAACAGACAATGTGATTTTCGCAGGATCTGTTACAGGTGGTTTATACAAATCAACCAACGGCGGAAACAACTGGTCTCGTGTTGAGTCATTAGATACATTTGGAAGAGTGATGTCGATCAGTTCGATTGATGCGACTGAAGACGGTACGATTTACGTTGCAACAGGTAGCCAATTTGAATCGAGTGGCGATGGCAGCGGATCGAGCGGAGCAATCGGATGTGGAATGTATCGTTCAGCAGACCAAGGTGCTTCTTGGGAATTAGTTCCCGGAACAGACCCCACTGAATTTACAGTTGGTGACAACTGGGCTTACATTAATGATGTCAGTGCAGATGCGAACATTGCGGGAAGAATTTGGATAGCAGGAGCTGATGGTGTTGGATATTGGGAGCCAGGTATGACTGCTCCAAACATGAGTGTTTCGGGAATCCCAAACACTGGAGGACATGATATCGAATGGTCTGCAGACGGAACAGTTTGTTACGCTGGAGTTTCGAACGGACGTATTTACCGCTCTTTGGACGGCGGAACAAGTTTCTCGCAAGTGGGAGCCTCTTCAGGCATGAGCAACAAACAACGCACCCGTATCTCTATTTCTCGTGATGACTCAAACGTTGCTTATGTATTGTATGCTCAAGGCGGAATCATGGGTGGAGTGTATTACACATCTGACAAAGGAGAGTCTTGGTCTGTGAAATGGCCAACGGGTATTGATAACGTATATGAAGTGTTTGGTGAAAACGGTCAGGCTTATTACGATTTAGCATTAGCTGTTAAACCAGGCGATCCCGGCGTATGTTGGGTTGGTGGTGTAACACTTTGGAAGGCTGGTGCGAATACCCAACCTGAGCAGATTGCAGCGAACTTCGATTTCGGAAGTTCTCAATATTATGTGCACAGTGATATTCAAACATTTGAAATTGCTCCGAATGGAGATTGGTTTATCGGTTGTGACGGCGGCATATTCAAATCTATTGATGGTGGAAACACATTTAGTGCTATTAATAGAGGGTATAATGTAACTCAGTTTTACGGAATTGCTCACGGCGGTGGATATGCTGCAATGGGTGGTGCGCAAGACAACGGGACAATCTTAATCCCAGGTATGGAGAATTCCAACTTCAATACAATCTCATGGCAGCAAGGGATTTCAGTTGGTGGTGGTGACGGATTTGATTGTGAAATTTCAAACGTCACAGTTCCTGGCGTTAATGTGGCATTCTCTTCAGTTTATTTCGGAGCAATCAGTCGCTTCAATGCTCAAGGTTCGGGTGGAGAATTCTACGACGATGAAGTTCTTGCAGTAATTGGAGATGATGGAGAGGCAGGATCTTTCTATACTACGATGCGCTTGTACGAAAACACCAACGATGAAAACTCTCAACAATACGTATGGTTAGTCAATAACCGTGACTTCGATTTGTTTAGTTCAGTTAACGGAACAGATACCACTTGGTTAGATACGACATTGTATACTCAGAATATGACCTTGCCATTCCCTTACAGATTCCCTGTTGGTGACACTCTTCATTTCTGGGATGTGTTAGACCGTCCGGCTGTTTATTCAAGTACGCCATTAACCGCAGATCCTAACTATCCTTGGTTAGAAGCACAAGCGTTGACGTCTACTGTAGATTCTACTATTTGCGATACGACTATTGTTGGTTACGAGGACGTTATAGACCAGATAACTGAGCAAACGGTAACAATTTATTGGTCAGACACTATTATAAACCCAATAACTGGAGCTCAAATTATCGTGAACGACAGTTCAATTGTAGTCGTTGGAGTAGATACCACTTATATGACGGTTCCAGTTTTGGACATTCAATGCACGACTACAACCTGGTATTATTACGCTGCCGATCAATTAGAGAATGTTCGTGAAAAATGGCAGGTACAGGACAAATTCACTTCAATCTTTGTTACAGGATTCTACGGAACAGAGGGTCTATGGATGACTCGTCAATCCTTGAACTTTAATACTTCTCCGGATTGGTGGAAAATCGGAAATGCTCCGGGTACTGGAGTTAAAGCGTATGAATTCTCGAAAGATGGTAATACGCTCTTCTACAGCAGCTGGAGTGGAACACTTTACCGCGTAACTGGATTTAACCAAGTGTGGAGCGTGGATGATATTTCAAACCTTACCACTTCAACAATAATTACGAATG
>JBIKVX010000106.1:0-6751 GCA_044356625.1 Flavobacteriales bacterium
TATGCTTATCCAAATTGTTTTCTACTGGAAAATATGCACAGTAAAGAGTGGCCCTTAATCGGGGTACGAAAACTTCAAAACCACATCCTGAGTCTCCTTCTTTCGGCGGGCTAATCACAATCTTAGAATAATTTGGAGCTTCGAAAGAAACAGGGCAATGACTCACATATTGAGTATATTTCTTTTCTGGAAAATCAATTCTGAAATATGCTTTTTTTCGTGGTACCGCAGCTTCTCTGGAAAAGAAAAAGTAATAAGCTCCCACAGCAGCCAACAAAAAGGTAACCAATATCAGTATCCAACGCTTGTATTTCTTAAACATATCGCTTTGCTTTAACTCGACTAATTTTTCTGTTATCTGCTGATTCGATGGTGAATTCGAAGTTTCCGAACTGCCAGGTTTCTTCTCGCTTCGGTATTCTTCCCATTTGCTCAACTAAGAATCCACCAAGTGTGGTGCTGTCTCCGCGTGAAGCTTCGAAATCATCTCCGTCTATATCATACACACGGTACATATCTATAAGCGGAATTTTCGCAACGAAAAGGATGTTTTTCTCATCGAGTTTTGTCCATAAAATTTCACTGTGATCGTCGAATTCATCTTTCACTTCACCCACAATTTCTTGAAGAATATCTTGTAGGGTTACAATTCCTGAAGTTCCGCCGTACTCATCAACCACTATGGCCATGTGCATTTTATCGCGCTGGAATTCGGTTAACAAATCATCTACCTTCTTGCTCTCAGGAACAAAAAACGCTTTGCGTTGAAGACTCTCCCAATTGAATTCTTCTTTTCCCAAATATGGCAATAGATCCTTTGCGTAAAGCACTCCGGAAATCGAATCGAGCTTTTCCTTTACAACTACAAATCTTGAATAGCCAGAAGACTCAACGCGTTGAATTACATTCTTGAAAGACTCGCCTAAAAACAAACAAACTATATCTACACGAGGCGTCATAATTTGCACCACTTCGTTGTCACCGAAGGTTACAATGCCCTCTAGAATCCGATGTTCTTCTTCGGAACGATTATCATCTGAGGTTAGTTCTAACGCATGTCCGAGCTCATCTACTGAAATATTTCCTCCTTGCTGATTGCTTTCACTCTCAAACCACTTTCCAGCGGTGGTTAATATCCATATAACCGGAGAAAAAACTCTGTCAAGCACGATAAATAAAAACGCGAAACGCTTCGCCAATTTAATGTTATTCGCGGTGGCGTATACTTTCGGAATCACCTCTCCAAACAAGACAATAATAGTGGTAACGCCCACAACATTTATTAATCCAACTACCCACGGCTCAAGCGACGTTCCCTCAAACCACATGTCGAACAAAATCGTAGAGACCAAGACCACTGCAATGTTCACCATGTTGTTGCCAATAAGAACCGAGGCGAGCAGTCGCTTGGTAGCAATTTCAGGAGTCGGATGCTCAAGCAGGCGAATGACATTCTTCGATTGACTATCAGTCGCGCTTTCAAGGTCTTTGCGTTGTGCGGGCGAAAGAGAAAATATGGCTACTTCCGAGCTGGACATAATGGCGCTGCAAGACAAAAGCAACAGCACGAGCAACAAAGGGCCCGCGCTGTTTAACAAGATCACACTATTGAATTCCATTCTTTACTTTACCAATATGTTTGTAAAGGTAACGAAAGAAAAAAAACGGGAAGATTAGAATTCAGTTTCTTCCACCATTTCGGTGTTAGTAGGAACTGATTCTTCCTTCCTCGTGTTGCTTAGGAGTTGAACATCTTCAGCAAACACTTCCAAAACGGTACGGTCCTCGCCGGTCTTCAGTTTATAGGAACGAGAGCGTAGCTTTCCTTCCACATAAACCAACATGCCTTTTTTCAAGTACTGTTCGGTAAATGTTAGACTCGACGATCTTCGCACAACAATGTTGTGCCACTCCGTCTGTTCTTGTCGATCTCCCTTCGCGTCCTTCCAAATCTCTTTGGTGGCCATGGAGAAGTTCGCAATTTTGCCTCCGTTGTCGAAGGTCTTGACTTCTGGGTTTCTGCCCAGGTGACCCACTAAGATCACTTTGTTGATGGTGTTTGACATAAAAATAAATTTTAGTTATGGCCCAAAACTATTTCAGTCAAACACCCTCGGAAAACAATGCTTATGCGGTTTTCATATATGATGCTCTTTGACGTATTTCATAAGTAAGGCTGAAATACCCGTGTTCAAGAGCTCTTCAGAAGTTTTTGTTGAATGGAACTCGTCAGACATATTTCGACATAAGCAACTAAAAAACTGCGCTGAAATTTTTCGGTGACTCAGCACATGCGTATAAAAACGGTCTTTCTTCCATGATGCATTTTGGGTGGAAGGGAACCGTTTTTGAAATTCAAGAAGAACCTCTTCCTCTGTCAAAGGCACTTTCGATTCAATAAATGGAAAATCAAAGAGTCCAGCCCAAACGCCCGATTCAGGGCGTTTCTTCACCAGATAACCTGAAAGCGTTTCAATAGCGGCGTAATACAAAAACAACGGTTCTACCTTCGTTTTCGATGCTTTAATTGGAAAATTCAAAACCCTTCCCTCACTGAAAGCCGCGCAGTTCGGAGCAAGCGGACAGTGTGTGCATCTCGGATTCTTAGGCGTGCAGACTGTTGCGCCGAGTTCCATTGTGGCCTGATTGAAATCGGCAGGAGCGTGTTTCGGTATCCAATCGTTCAACAACGATTGGAAAGTCTTTCTCGTAGTGCCTTTATCAATGGGCAGATCAGACGCTAGAAAGCGCGTAATCACTCGGAAAACGTTACCGTCTAGAACAGCTACGCCTTCACCAAAAGCGAACGAGGCAATTGCCGCAGCGGTATAAGGACCAATGCCTTTCAATTCGAGGAGTGAAGTATAGGTTGAAGGGAAATTTCCCAGTTCATGAATCTTTTTTGCGGTCGCGTGCAAATTTCTTCCGCGACTGTAATATCCCAATCCTTGCCACAATGAAAGCACCTCGTCAATGGGTGCATTAGCCAAATCGTTAACGGTAGGATAGTGCCCTAAAAGCTTGTGGTAGTAGGCCATTCCTTGATCTACTCTTGTTTGCTGAAGGATTACTTCAGACAACCAAATGGCATACGGATCGTTCGTGTTTCGCCACGGCAAATCGCGCTTCTCCTTGTAATACCAATCCAATAAGGCGGATGTGTCGCGCGAATTCATAAGGCAATCGTTTGATTTTAAGATTTTAGACGTATATTTGCAGCCCCAAAATTGAGAAAAGAAAATCAAACAAAACGGAATAAGATGACGAAAGCGGATATTGTTACAGAAATTTCGAATAAAACGGGAATTGACAGAAACGACGTGTTGGCGATAGTAGAAGGATTCATGGGAACTGTGAAGAAATCTATGGAAGCAGGAGAGAATGTATATTTAAGAGGATTTGGAAGCTTCATCGTAAAGAAGAGAGCTGCGAAATTGGGAAGAAACATCTTGGCTAAAACCACGGTAACTATTCCTGCTCATTACATTCCAGCCTTCAAGCCTGCGAAGGAATTTGTTGATGCTGTTAAAGAAAAAGTGAAGGTTGCCGATAATGCGTAAATCGTATCTCATAGCCATCATTGTTAGCGTTGCCCTTGGGCTAATCGTTCTTTTTTTATTACTCCCTACTCAACCAAAGTCTGATATAGATAAGGTTAACGACCTTATGGCTGATAACAGGAAATCGGCAGGTATGCCCTCTAGTGCAGACAGTGTCAAAATTCAACAAGCCATTCAGTTGGTAAACGGACCGGAACCCATGAAAGGCATTCAAATGCTTTTAGCTATGGTGGAAGAAAACCCGAAAAATGCTGAAGCTCACTTCGCACTTGGTGAATTTGCTATTCGCTCGGGCCAAATGGAAAAAGCGGTTGCTCGTTTCAATACAATTATTGAACTTCAACCACAAAACACATTAGCCTATATTTACAAAGGCGAAGCACTTACACAAATGGACAGCCTTGAATCGGCGCTAGCGACTTTCAATGCGGCTATAGCAACAGATTCTACATCAGGCATTGCCTTGGTGTATGCGGGGAAAATGAACGAACAGCTTGGGAACTGGGACAAGGCTAAATCCTTGTACAAGCAAATCCTTCGTCACAACGAAGATCCAGTAGTTAAAGACAGTGTGAATGCATTTATTAAGAAAATAGATATTAAATTAAATAATAAGTAATATGCCTTGCGGTAAAAAAAGAAAGCGCCATAAAATGGCTACGCACAAAAGAAAGAAGCGTCTAAGAAAGAATCGTCACAAGAAAAAAGTTCGTTAGAACTTTGCTTGAACCATCTGTATTGACGGAAGGCGCTAACATGCGCCTTTCCTGTCGTGCATTAATCTTAGAATAATTTGAACGCTGAACTTGTCATTAACGCTTCCTCCAAGGGAGTGGAAATTGCCTTGCTTCACGACAAACTCTTAGTCGAGTTGCATCGTGAGGTTAGTAATACGCAGTTTGCTGTGGGCGACGTATACCTTGGAAGAGTGCGGAAAATGGTTCCCCACCTAAACGCTGCCTTTGTAGATGTTGGCTACGAGAAGGATGCATTTTTGCATTTTCTCGATCTTGGTCCACATTATCCTACAATGAACAGATATGTGCGCCCCATTCTTGGCGGCGAGCACGCTTCTGGTGACTTAACCGGGCTACAAAAAGAGCCCGAGTTGAAGAAAGATGGTGTCATTAAAGACGCCATTGGACAAGGAAACATTATTCTCGTTCAAATTGCAAAGGAACCCATTTCAGCCAAAGGTCCTAGGCTTACTGCAGAGATAACACTTGCTGGAAGGTATTTGGTGTTGGTTCCGTTTTCGAACAAAGTTTCTCTTTCAAGCAGAATAACCGACGAAGATGAGCGTGATCGTTTGAAAAAACTCATGCAAAAAATTCGCCCTCAAAACATGGGTGTTATTGTGCGAACGCAAGCAGTTGACACGAGCGTTGAAGAGCTTGATCAGGATTTGACTGACTTGGTTTTACGTTGGGAAGAGTTGGTGAAAAACCTTCCGAATGCCCTTCCTCCAAAGCGTATACTTAGCGAGATTAAGAAGACCTCTTCGGTACTTCGCGATTTGTTGAACGACTCGTTCACTGCGATTCACGTGAACGACGAGAAGTTGGGTGCAGAGGTTCGTACCTACATGCACAGCATTGCTCCTGATCAGGAAGGCATTGTAAAGGTTCACAAGACCACAGATTTATTCGACACATTCAATATTTACCGTCAGATTAAGGCCGGCTTCGCTAAGCAGGTGAATCTTAAATCTGGCGCATACCTCATTGTAGAGCACACCGAGGCCATGCACGTTATTGACGTGAACAGTGGAAATCGCAAGAGTGCTTCTGCAAAAGATCAGGAACAAAACGCCCTTCAAACTAACCTCGAGTGTGCGAAAGAAATTGCTCGACTTTTCCGTTTGCGCGATATGGGTGGAATTATTTGCGTAGACTTTATTGATATGCAGCAGAAGGAAAACCAAAAGGCCCTTCACGATGCGTTGAAAGAGTATATGCAAGGCGATAAGGCTAAGCACAACGTACTTGCACCTAGCCGTTTCGGTGTAGTGGAAATTACACGTGAACGTGTAAAGCCTGTTACCGAAGTGGAAACACAAGAGACTTGTCCAAGTTGCAGTGGTACCGGAAAAATTGAGGCGGCATTGTTATTCGAAGATGAAATTGAAAACAGCATTCGCTTAATTGCAGAGACTACCGCACATAAACATATTGTCGTTGCTATTCACCCTATGGTTGAAGCATACCTTACCAAAGGTTGGTGGTTTAACACCATATTGGCTCGTTGGAAAAAACGATTCCAGATTAAAATTGAATTGCAGTCTTCGAGCAACAATGCTCTTCTTGAGTATACGATTTTCGACGCGAACAGCGAGGCGATTACTATTTCAAAGTAAGAGAAGGGAAGAATGTGCGAAGCACTTTAGTTCAATGAACGAGGGTCCTATGGACGAGGGTGCGTTGCACGAGGGTCTTCGACGAATGCTGTCTGAGTGGTGATATAATATATTTCCATAACTTTGCTTCATGTTAAAACGCAAAATGATCAATGATCCGGTTTACGGATTTGTTACCATACGCCATGCGTTCGTTCTTGAATTAATTAATCATAGATATTTCCAAAGACTGAGAAGAATTACCCAATTGGGTCTTTCGTCTTTGGTATATCCGGGTGCTGGACATAACCGCTTTCAGCATGCCATGGGCGCTATGCACTTAATGCAGAATGCCATTGATGAATTGCGTTTGAAAGGACATGCGATTTCACACGAAGAAGAAGTGGGATTGCTTTGCGCTATTCTGCTTCACGACATTGGACACGGTCCATTCAGTCATGCACTTGAAAGTTCTATTGTGAATGAAGTTCATCATGAACACATTTCTTCCTTCGCTATGCAGCGCTTGAACCAAGAGTTCAACGGACAGCTGAATCTTACTCTCGAAATTTTCAATGGGACATATCCACGCAAATTCATGCACCAATTGGTAAGCAGTCAGCTCGACATGGACAGACTGGATTACTTGGCGCGGGATAGTTTTTTTAGTGGTGTGGTGGAAGGTCAAGTGGGAAGTGAGCGTTTAATTAAGATGCTCGATGTGGTGAATGATCAGTTAGTGGTTGAAGAAAAAGGTATTTACTCGATTGAGAAATTTATTGTCGCAAGAAGATTCATGTATTGGCAAGTGTACTTGCACAAGACCGTTTTAAGCGCAGAATATATGTTGGTGAAT
>JBIKVX010000108.1:0-6648 GCA_044356625.1 Flavobacteriales bacterium
GTTCATTAACTCTTGTTTAATGGTAGCGTAGTTCTCAATAATTCCGTTGTGAATGAGTGCAATTGTTCCGTCGCCACTGCAATGCGGATGAGCGTTTACATCATTCGGAACACCATGTGTTGCCCATCGTGTATGACCGATTCCAATGTGTGAAAGAGGCTTAACAGAACCCACAACATTTTCTAAATCAACAACCTTTCCCTTACATTTTTGAATAACGAGTTCGCCGTTCTCAATGTAAGCCATTCCCGCGCTGTCATATCCGCGGTATTCTAATCGACTAAGTCCTTTAATAACCTTTTCGTAAACTGGCTCATTGCCTAAATAACCAACGATTCCACACATAGAAATTTTTTTAATTTGAATATGTAATTATCAAGCGGGTATTTTCACTAGCAATAGTTGAATAATCCGGGCCATGCAAAACGGTTCGATTAACGGATACGCCAGCCGCCCCAGAGACAATGAAAAGCGGTGCGTTTTCTAACTCTCCAGAAATAACGTTTTGAACGTATTGGGTTATGTTAAAACGATATCTCTTATTCGATAATTCTAACCCTCCGCCAATGGTTCCGCTGAATTGATCAGGCAGCGCAACCAAAGTTCCTTCGCTGTTCTGATAGAATATAAAAATCTGAGTAGTGGGTGAATAGCGTGAGTCGAGTTCGAAAGGCACTATTAACTCTGCTTTGTTTACGATTCGCCCTGCGCTCAATTGGAGATCCAATAAATTAGGAAGGACTAATTTGGTTTTTACACCGGCTCCGGCCTGCAAATACATGTTAGATTGATTAGCAATCGTGTCCACAGTAGTCAAACCTTGCAATTCAGGTTGGGTGGCGTATTGATAAAAATGTTGAAGTCGAGAATATCTTCCGCAATCAGAAGTTACTGGAAATTCATAGAAAGTGGTGTCCGCTAACCCGCCGTTATCGAAACGGTAGTAAACCGTTATTTTACTGTTGATGTTTGTGAGGTCAAGTGCCACAACGCCCATGGGGTATGACCCGGCTTCTACTTTTAATCCCTTGAAATAAGATTGGAAATTCTCATCAGATTCTAAGGCTGCGGGATCTGTTGGTTGTAAAAGTCTTGTTCCTAAACTCGTTTTGAGTGGAATTCTTAATTGTGGTGCAAGAGAATCCGCTGTTCCAAATAAATATGTTTTTGGCTTGAATTGAAACGTTTGAGAAGCGTCTGCGAGCAAATTCTCGTTCATTACTGGTGCGTTGTATGAGCTGTTGAAACTTCCAGATTTTGGTAAGTCTGCGCTTAGTTCTTTCACCGATAAATACCCCTCACCCAAAGATCCGTATGAATAGCCGGTATAAGCCACTGAGAAAATGACAGAATCAACTTCAAAGGTTTCTGGGATACTTGGGTTTGCTCCGGAAAGCACGAATTGAGTGGAGAAACTCGCTAACGTTTTTCCAAAGGTTTCATCGGAATAGGACCCCAATAAACAGGCGGAAAGTTCATCTGTAGAAAGCGTGTCTTCCCGAACAATATAGCTTAGGATTCGAGTAGTGTCTGACTGATTTGCATACAACACATCTTCTGGCTGAAGAAGCCCATCTGCTTGCAAATCTGTAGGTTTTTTACAAGCACTGAATGAAAATAATGCCAGCGAGCAAAGCAAAAAGAGGAGGTTCCTCATGGTTTAATCAATCAAAATTGGTTTTGCAGCATGAACAGTATCAAAAAACTCATCAATAGCGGCATGGAAATCTTCGAACTCGTATGCTTTAAGCACGGGAATGGTTAGACTGTTCACCTCTTCCATAAGCTTTGCATTAATGTCTGCATCATGAATAACAACTCCGTCTGCGTGAGCAAGAGCAACCTTCATTAAATTAACATAATTGGAAGTAGCCAAATCTCCTAGGTATTGTGGAGCCACTTGATCGAATTGAACTTTTTTAGAAAGTCCTTTGTCGATAGATCCTGCGAAATCGTCTTTGTAAAGGGATATTACTATTTTGCTATCAGCAAAGTGTGGGTCGCCTGCGAAAACATGCTTTACGTAAAGAGGCATGAGGGCAGAGAACCAACCGTGGCAATGAACGATGTCAGGTGCCCAACCTAATTTTTTAACTGTTTCCAACACACCCTTCGAGAAGAAAATCATTCGTTCTCCGTTGTCCGAGAACGCTTTGCCGGCCTCGTCATGCAAATAGGCTTTGCGGTGGAAAAACTCTTCGTTGTCGATGAAGTATACTTGTAAGCGAATTTGAGGAATGCTAGCTACCTTAATAATGAGCGGGTGGTCAGTATCGTCTACAATCAAATTCATTCCAGATAAACGAATCACTTCGTGAAGCTGGTGTCTGCGTTCGTTAATCTTTCCAAAGCGTGGCATGAAGATGCGAGTCTCTTTGCCTCTTTCGTGCATAGCTTGAGGGATTTGACGAACTTGATTCGCTATAGTTGATTCCGGAGTAAATGGAAAAATTTCTTGACTTACAAAAAGAACTTTTGTTTTTTGCATAGAGATGTTTAGGTTTGCCTGAATTCAGGTTGCAAAGATATTATAAATCTTTTTTGAATTTTGCAACTTTTTGGCCTTAAAATACTGAAATGAAGGGAACTTCGTGCGAAATAGCTGTTTTACAGCATGTTGATGATATGGTGGCGTTTAGCACAAAGTGCAGAAACGGAAACCAAACAATAGGATTTGTCCCCACAATGGGCGCTCTTCACGAGGGGCACCTGTCATTGATAACAAAAGCGAAAGCGGTTTGCGATGTAGTAATCTGTTCCATTTTCGTAAATCCAACCCAGTTTAACGATCCGAAAGATTTGTTGTTGTACCCCCGAACGGAAGAGGCTGATATTGATCTTTTGAAGAACGCAGGTTGCGATGTTGTGTTTGTTCCGGCAGTGAATGAAATGTATCCAACCGGACAAGAGGTGCGGGATTATAATTTTGGAACACTTACATCGGAATGGGAAGGACGCTATAGACCGGGCCATTTCAATGGTGTGATAACCGTAGTAAAAAGGTTGTTTGAAATAGTCCTTCCGCACCAATCCTTTTTCGGCAAGAAAGATTTCCAACAATTTTCAGTGATTCGCGAATGGGTTAGAAGAGAAGAAATAAAAGTGGAAATAGTAGGATGCGATACTGTTAGAGCTTCAGATGGGCTAGCGCTGAGTTCAAGAAACAAAAGACTTTCAAACGAGCAGGCAACCCTAGCTACCGCATTTTCAAAAGCGTTGTTATTTCTTCAAGACAATAAATCAAAAAACAATGTGAACGCGCTCATTGCTGAAGCCACAGAAATTTATATTGAAAAAGAACAGATTGAACTTCAATATTTCACTGTAGTAAATTCAGAAACATTGGAGCCGCTAGAAAAGATAAGCGAAGCAAGCCATCAGGTAGCTTTAATAGCAGGATTTATTGGGGGTGTGCGCTTAATCGACGAGCTCGAATTGAACTAATCATTCTCCTCCTCAGGCTTGTAATTCTTCTCTTCCCAGCGGTTAACAGCCACTGCAGCCACCGCATTTCCAACTACGTTGGTGGCAGATCTTCCCATGTCAAGAACGTGATCGACCCCAAGAAGCAAGAGCAGTCCCGCTTCGGGAATTCCAAATGTGGCTAAGGTCCCAGCAATAACAACAAGAGACGCTCGCGGAACTCCGGCAATTCCTTTGCTAGTAATCATTAACGTAAGGAGCATTGCGGCTTGATCGGCCCAACTTAAATCTATCCCATAACTCTGCGCAATAAATAAACTTGCAAAGGTCATGTACATCATACTTCCATCTAAATTGAAACTATAACCTAGCGGTAGTACGAAACTCACGATGCGGTTTCTACAGCCGAAACGCTCGAGCTCTTCTAACAATTTAGGGTAAGCAGCTTCACTAGAGGCAGTGGAAAAAGCAAGAAGCAGTGGAGCTTTTATTCGCGCAATCAATTGCTTCACACGCTTTCCAACAATAAGAAACGCGACGAACATTAAGATAATCCACAGTAAAAAAAGTCCACTATAAAACTCACCAATGAAAAGCGCGTACGATGAAAGAACGCTTATGCCTTTTTTTGCAACAACCGAGGCCATTGCCGCGAATACCGCAAAAGGCGCGACATACATGACCATGGATGTTATTCGAAGCATGACGTGCCCCAGGGCATCCATTGCTTTTACGATAATCTCACCCTTTTTACCAAGCGCGGCAGTTGCTGTTCCGAAGAACAATGCGAAAATGACAATTTGAAGAATTTCATTTGTAGCCATGGATTCGATAACACTTGAAGGAACAATATGAACCACGAATCCCTTCAGAGTTAGAGCAGCTTTGTCTATACCTGATTCCATGGCTTCTGGAGGAAGAGGCACTTGAAGTGATTTTCCAGGCTGATACAGATTCACCAACAAAGCCCCGAGCAACAAAGAAATAAAAGAGGCAGAAACGAACCAAAGCATGGTCTTTCCGCCAATACGCCCCACCGTTTTCATGTCGCCCAATTTCGCAACACCCGCAACCAGCGTGGCAAGTACAAGAGGAGCGATAATCATTTTAATCAAACGAAGAAAGATGTCCGTGAAGATTGAAAGGATTTCTAAGATTTTTTTAAGCGTCGCGTTTTGAACTTCGGAAACATCAATGCTCTTTTGATATTTTGATATTTCAGTTGAAGCATTTTTAGTTTTGTTGATGCACGCAAGGGCGGCATCGTATTTTTCATTTTCCGAAATAGAATCGTTTGAGACAATGGCCGAAAGTTCGTTTGCTGCTGAAGTTGGCTGATTGGAAAGTTCTTTAGAAAGTAGTTCCAGTGCCTCTTTTTTCGTTTTTTGCGCAGGAGCAGGATAGGAAACGTTTAACGCATAACCCACACCAATTCCGATAAACAAAGCAATAAATATCCAGGTTGAAAGGCCTCCGAATTTTTTCATAGAAGAAAATTTTTCCGAAGATAGCGCCTCTGATTACAATTCGTCTTTGAGACGTTGTAGAATTTTTCTTTCGATAGAACCCGTAATTCCTGGTATTCCTATTCTAAGCTTATTCGAGCAACGTACTTCAACCTCTACAGCTTCGCCAGCTTCAATGATTTTAATAATACAGCTTCTTCCCAATGAAAAAAAACGAATTCCTTGCTGGGCATATATATAGCCTTTCCTGTCATTAATCTCTCGAATAAAAAAACGCTCCTTATGCAAAAGATCGGTCAGCGTGTTTATTACGGCATGTTTGGTACAATGAAAGTTTCCTTTGTTCAAAGTATGGGAGGATTAAGTTAAGGTTCAGAATTTAAAAATAGAACTTAACTTACTTCAAACCAAACAGTTTAGAAAAAATAAAGCATTAATATCCCTCTCCTTTACTTTTTCTCTTTAACGCAGTCACGGAATGATTTTGTATCGATAATAACATACCCCCCGGTGCTGTCGCCATACTTGGCGGGCACACCACCCGTGTATACGGTTATGTTATTTATTCCACTTGAAGGAATATTCAACGGCGCACCATGAATTTTCACTCCATCTATGTAGTACACAACGCTACCGGATCGGCTTCCACGGAAATAAAGTTCTTCGCCACGATCACTTGTTTTTATGTCACTAGACATTGACGTTAAGATTGCTTTCAACGATCCGCCATTAGCCGCTGCGTTGTTTTTAAGTTCGCTAGCACCAAGGGAAATAGCTGTTCCACCATTTATATCTATAAGAGGCTTTCCTGCTCGAATGACTACTGGACCAGTTCCATAGTTAGCGGTTGCCATTGTATAGTCTTCGAGCTTGCTTATTTGGTCAGACTTAACGAGAACATTGCTCACTTGAAGTTGGCTGTAACCAATCAAGTCGCAGAATAGCGTATAGGTACCTGGTTCAACACCGTTGATTCGATAAACACCCCTATCGTCGGTTGCTGCTCCCACAACGACACCGTTATTTTCCGCTCGAACAATCACCCCTGCAATTGGATTTTTATTTTCGTCGAGAATTTTCCCATAGATTTCACCATGAGTTTGAGCGGCCATTCCCAGAGAAATTAGTAGGCTCGCAAGTAGTGTAATTGCTTTCATAATCGTAATTTTTCTCTAAGTTAATTTTTTGAACCCTTAGATTTTTTCAAAGAATATTGAAAAATTACTTTTCCAAACACAGAAATGATTTTAATTCTTTCCAACATTGGAGTAGCATAGACTATCTTCGCGGCAAACTATTTTTCACTCCATGAGTGACGCTATCAAACACGAATGCGGTATCGCATTTTTAAGACTGAAGAAGCCTCTTCAGCATTACACCGATAAATACGGAACTGCTTTTTACGGGCTAAATAAAATGTATCTTCTCATGGAGAAGGAACACAACAGAGGTCAAGATGGCGCGGGTTTAGCCAACATTAAGTTAGATCCAGAACCTGGAAAAAAATATATTTCTAGAATTCGAAGCAACGACGCTCAGCCCGTTCGTGAAGTATTTGCGAAAGTGATGAGTCGCTTTGCAGAGTTGGCAAAAAAGCACCCAGACAAACTTAAAAATGCACAACACCTGAAGAATAATTACGCCTTTACAGGTGAGGTATTCTTAGGCCATTTGAGATACGGAACTTATGGCGGAAACAGCATTGAAAATTGTCATCCGTTTTTAAGACAAAACAACTGGATGACCCGTAATCTAGTGC
>JBIKVX010000109.1:0-6635 GCA_044356625.1 Flavobacteriales bacterium
TTAAGTCTCCGGCTACTTTATTGGCAAGTGCTGTACTTAAAAACCACACTCCCATGAGTAATGAACTGTATCGAATTGGGGCTAATTTCACAACCATGGATAATCCGATTGGAGAAAGACAAAGTTCTCCCATAGTATGGATAGCGTATAAGCTGAACAACCAAACCATTGAGACTTTTACTCCAGGTCCTAGATCTTTCACAACCATTGCAATAATTACATATCCCAATGCCACCATGAACAAACCAATGGATTGCTTCATTGGAGAAGCTGGCTCTTTATTTTTCTTTCCTAATCTAACCCAAAGCATTGCGAAAAGCGGAGCTAAAGCAACAATTAATATCGGATTCACCGATTGGAATGCACTTGCCGGTATCTCGAACCAGCCGAATAAATTACGATCGGTTTGTTCTTCTGCGAAGAATGTCAGTGAAGCACCTGCTTGTTCGAAGGCAGCCCAGAATGCAATAACGAAGAATGCAATGATATAGATTACCCAAATTCGACTGCGCTCAATCTTGTCGAGTGAAGGGTCTGTGATAATATAACCTGGGGCTGCAATGGTACAAGCAAAGATGAACGAACCAATGATGTCTAATCCAAGCACACCTTTAAATAAAAGATAGAGACTTATTAATACAGCTAACCACATATATGCCCGACCGTTTCCAACTTTCGCAGAAGCTGCTTTTTCTTCAATGGTTGGAACAACCTTTTCAGGCACACCACCAATTGGAGAGCCATCTGGAGTTACAATGTATTTGTTTTTCATGGAAATGAAAATGATCAAACTCAAAATCATTCCGATACAAGCAGCAAGGAATCCCCATTTGAAGTCAGCCGGATCTCCGGTGTCTCCGACAGCCCCGCATGCAAGCGGAGCAATGAATGCACCCAGGTTAATACCCATGTAGAAAATGGTGAAGGCCGCGTCAATGCGCTTGTCTCCTTGCGGATACAATTGTCCAACCATGGTAGAAATGTTCGGCTTGAAGAAACCGTTACCAACGATTAAAGCTAATAATCCAAGAAGCATAATTGCTGTTGCACTTGAAGGGGTTGTGTAAAACATTCCACTCGTGAACATCAATAGCTGACCAATGGCCATTAAAACACCACCGACAATAATAGATTTTCTATTTCCCCAATAACGGTCGGCTACGAATCCTCCAATAAGCGGAGTTAAGTATACCAATCCGGTGTAATCGCCATAGATAGCAGAAGCCAGTGCCTTGTCGAATAATAGAGCCTTGGTCAAATAAAGCGTGAACAATGCTCGCATACCGTAGTAAGAAAAGCGCTCCCACATTTCTGTGGTGAAGAGAAGGTACAGTCCTTTAGGATGACCTTGCTGAGTAGATGCTTCAGACATAAATCTTGATTAATTAATAAGGGTTAGGATTCAAAAATAAGAGAAAGGAGGCAATTATGGTTACTTCACTGAGAAAGTTCCTGAAACTTGATAGTTTTCAACACCTCCGCAAACGGAAGACATGACGAGTGTATAGAAATACGTGCCGTTTGATAGTTCGTCTTTTGCCGGACAATACACCGTAGGTGTTGAAGCTTCAAATACCAGAGTTCCCCATCGATTGTATATTTTCAAATCGTATGTATTCAATAATGAAAACAGTTCGCTTTGGGCAAGGCCGGGCAAGAAAGGAGTCCAGCAGGGATTCAATAAATCACCATCCGTAACGGTTACAATGGTTGGATATTGAACCAAATCAATAGCAAACTGACTCGAAGAACTTTCAGGAATAAATATGATTTGTGAATCAGTGCATCCAGAAGCATTATCTGTTGCAATAACAAAGTATTCACCTGTTGCTGACACGGTTGGATTGATTCCATTAATTCCATCAACTAAAAAACCATCGAGGGTGCTCCAAGCTAAACTATAGTCGTTTGAATTATTCACTACGACATTCAAAATTGGAATAACAGGATGAAGACAATTCAATGTGTCTTGAACACCAATGGTTACTGAAGGTATAGTGATGTTTTCGGCTACTGAAATATTCGCACTTGATTCACATCCGTTGACATTATCAGTAACAGTTAAGGCGTATGTTCCCGCTGCATCAATTGTAATTTCAGAAGAGCCTTGTCCAGATTGAATTCCTGGCCCTGTCCAAGTATATGCGGGACTAGTCGCATCTGTTGCAGAACTAATGGATACGCTCTGAGTGATGCAATTCAAACCGGAAAAACAAGAAAGATTAACCGTAGGAATATCGAAATTGGCCGGCACAGTTATCGTTTCAGTATCGAAACAATTGTTGTTCAATGTTGCATTAACAACATAGATTCCAGCATCAGCAACATTTATACTTGGAGTAGTGGATCCGCCATTGATAGTGCCAGTTGTGGTTGTCCAATTGAAGGCTGCATTGGGAAAGCCATTCACCATTGCTGATAAACTTCCATTCGGATTATTACAATTCAACTGCTGCGTTCCGCCTGTAATAATTTGAAAATCGGAATAGTCAGCAACAATCGTCAGGGTGTCCATAGCTTGACAGATTCCCTGATAGTCAGTGAGGATCGAATAAAATCCCGGTGAGTTAACCGTCGCCGAAAATGCGGAAGTACCAGATATGAAATTTCCATCAGAGGTAATCCACATGAAAGTAACACCATTGATGTTGCTTACTGAATTGATTGTTGTCTGAGGATTTGCGCAATTGATATCAGATAGGGCAGTAGCTTCAATGGTCAGAGGCTCAACCGTAACAATGAAATCTTGTTCCGAAATAATTCCACATAAATCAGTGTATATAACATGATAGGTTGTGGAAGTATCTGGATTGGCAACGGGGCTTGCTCCTGTTGAAGTGCTTAATGCTGTGGTTGGAGACCAGTTAAACGTTCCGTTTACATCTGCTCCGCTTATTGTTAGAACTGCAGCCGCTCCCGGACATATTGTAACGTCATTTGATGTATTCAAAATGTCGGGAGTTAAACACACCGTCTGGATATTTGAAAGTCCACCAGTTCCGGCAGTGAATCCCCAGTTCACCATGTTTTGTCCACCGAAAATAGCGTTCGAAATATCTATGGTTGTTTGAAGACGCAATACACATTCAAAGTAGACAGAGAACAATTGGGTTGAAGGTTCCCAAACGATGCGCACCGGATGGTTCTGTCCATCTTCCGTGTTTGCATTGGTCGCATTCATTTGAACAGGTCCAGCTAGGTTTCCTGCAAGGTTGTGGTTTACGTTACCGTTAGATTGAATCGCAATGTGATCGTACGTTGGGTCTGAATAATCAGCAAAATTTTGGTATGTGTCAAACTCAACAGCGAGACTCGTTCCGAAATTCAAATATCCCATTCCTCCCCCAGTTGCGCCAATGGCCGTCGTTCCTTGCGTATGCAACACGAAACATATTCCGTCTGCACCGTTCACGTCGGTATAACCGAGCAACATTTCAAAGGACAAATCGAACGGTTGATTCAAATCAATCTGATCTGCATACCAAACAGTTCCGTTTTGAGTGGATATAGCTGGAGTGAGCTGGTAACAATCGTTACCCGTAGCAATAGCCGCTCCGTTTAAGAAATAAGCTTGACCTAAAACTGCGCTAAAACTGAAGAATGTGAAAATTGAAAAGAATATTTTTTTCATAGTAGAAATGAGTGAAGTAAAGGTACGCAATTACTTCATTCCACGCTCCTTTCGAAGCTGGTCATAGGACTCTTGAACCTTAATGAACTTCTCCTGCGCTGCTTTCATATACTCATCGCCCAAATCTTTTACTTTATCCGGATGATATTTCATAGCCATTTTTCGGAAGGCTTTTTTAACTTCCTCATCTGTTGCAGTAGCCTCAATTTCCAAGATTTTATATGCTGAAGCCGCATCTTTGTAGAACATGGCCTGAATGCTTTCATAGTCTTTCTGACTAATGTTTAAATCAGATGCAATTTGTTTAATCAACTCGGCTTCCGCCTTCGCAACTTGTCCATCTGACTTCGCTATTCCAAATAAATAATGAAGCAATTGCAAGCGCATCGGATGCTCCATGAAGTCGCGAATCTGATGACACACTTCACGAACAGGAATATCCTTATTCAAAAGTTCTTTTAAGATACCAATTTTTTCTGCTGCGGCCGCAGGTCCGAATTGTTTATCGAAGAAATCACGTATGTATTGAAGCTCGCTTTTCATGAGCTTTCCATCTGCTTTCATAACAGCAGCAGAAAGCACCAAAAGGGCTGAAGAGAAATCACCGCTCTGCGTGTGTCTAGCATATGTCCGAGGACGCCCACCAGATTGTTGGTCTTGCGTGCTCAATGACTTGTCCTCGGCCATGTAGCCCACAGCAAATCCAATTAATCCGCCAATTGGTCCGCCTAATGCCCAACCAATTGCGCCACCTAACCATTTTCCAAATGCCATAATTTATTCGATAATAATTCCAACCGGACAATGATCCGATCCCATAATTTCATTCAAGATAAATGCGTCTTTTATTTGTGGAAGGAAATTTTCACTCACTAAGAAGTAATCAATTCTCCAACCCACATTTTTCGCACGCGAGTTGAATCGCGCGCTCCACCAACTGTATTTCACCACTTCCGGATAAAAATGTCTGAAAGAATCTTTGTATCCTGAAGCAATGAATGTTGAAAGTCCATCGATCTCGCGTTGTGTATATCCTGCGCTCTTGTTATAATTGCTTTTCGGATTGGCAAGGTCAATGGATTGGTGCGCCACGTTCAAGTCACCGCACAAAACAACAGGCTTCGTCTTTTCTAAATTTTGAAGATGCTTCAATAAATCGGCATCCCATGTTTCTCGGTAATCCAAGCGAGCCAATTCAGATCCGCTGTTTGGAACGTAGGTATTCACTAAGAAAAACTTTTCGTACTCTGCAGTAATAATTCTTCCTTCCTGATCGTGTTCTTCAATACCCAATCCGAAAGTAACGCTCAAAGGTTTTTCTCTCGAGATAAGTGCAGTGCCGCTGTAACCGGGACGAACTGCAGAACTTGAGTAGATGTGATATCCTGAAATGTTTTGCAACGCTTCTTGCACCTGCGCGTCGTTTGCTTTCGTTTCCTGCAAACAAAGCACATCTGGATTCATGATTTTAAAATCTTCGAAGAAGGTTTTCTTGGTGGTCGCGCGAACGCCGTTTACGTTGAATGAAATGAGTTTCATAATATGTTACATGTTTCGTCTATACTGTCCGCCAACGTTAAATAGAGTTGAGGTGATCTGTCCAAGCGAACAATACTTCACGGATTCCATTAATCGCTCAAACAAGTTCCCTTGAGTGATTGCAATTTTTTGTAGCTCACTTAATTCTTTTTGAGCTTTTGCTTCGAATGCTTTTTGTAGACTCGAAACCGTTTGAATTTGAAATTCTTTTTCTTCCTCGGTCGCGCGAATAATTTCTTTCGGAAGAATAGTCGGAGATCCTTTTGAAGACAAGAACGTGTTCACTCCAATAATAGGGAATTCACCTGTGTGCTTCAATGTCTCGTAGTACAAACTTTCTTCTTGAATCTTTCCGCGTTGATACATGGTCTCCATGGCTCCAAGAACTCCGCCACGCTCTGTGATTCTGTCAAACTCTGTCAATACGGCTTCTTCAACCAGTTCTGTAAGTTCTTCCGTAATGAATGAACCTTGCATTGGGTTTTCGTTTTTCGCCAATCCCAATTCGCGGTTAATGATTAATTGAATAGCCATAGCACGACGAACACTTTCTTCGGTCGGAGTGGTTATAGCTTCGTCGTAGGCGTTGGTATGTAAACTATTGCAGTTGTCGTAGATAGCATACAAAGCTTGAAGCGTTGTACGAATGTCATTGAAGTCAATTTCTTGGGCGTGCAAACTTCTTCCTGATGTTTGAATGTGGTATTTCAACATCTGAGCACGAGCGTTTGCACCATATTTCTTCGCCATGGCTTTCGCCCAAATGCGACGAGCCACGCGTCCAATTACGGCATATTCCGGATCAATTCCGTTGCTGAAGAAGAACGATAAGTTCGGTCCGAACTCGTTAATGTCCATTCCTCTGCTGAGGTAATATTCAACATATGTAAATCCATTCGCCAGCGTGAACGCCAATTGCGTAATCGGATTCGCACCCGCTTCTGCAATGTGATATCCAGAGATGGAGACACTGTAAAAATTTCTTACTTTATGTTGAATGAAATACGACTGCACGTCGCCCATTAGACGCAACGCAAATTCTGTAGAGAAGATGCACGTGTTCTGCGCTTGGTCTTCTTTCAATATATCTGCTTGAACAGTACCGCGAACAACGCTTAAGGTTTCAACTTTAATTTTTTCGTAAACGGAAGCTTCTAAAACTTCGTCGCCAGTGCAACCGAGAAGCATTAATCCAAGTCCGCTGTTTCCTTCCGGAAGAGGACCTTGGTAGCTTGGACGGGTTAATCCATTTGCTTCCCACTTTGCTTTGAGAACCTTTTCAACTTTCGACTCTAATTTATTCTCACGAATGTATTTTTCGCAGGCTTGATCAATGGCCGCATTCATGAAGAAGGCGAGGAGCATAGGCGCTGGACCGTTGATGGTCATAGAAACCGAAGTCTTCGGATCAGATAAATCGAATCCGCTGTATAGCTTCTTCGCATCGTCTAGGCAACAGATGCTC
>JBIKVX010000110.1:0-6592 GCA_044356625.1 Flavobacteriales bacterium
ACAACTATTTTCCTGATGAAATAGTCAAGACATTACCTATTTTTGTTTTTATGGAAAAGAAAATTCTGCTCTCTCTCTTTTTGTTCCTCGGAACAATTGGAATTTCGTTCGCTCAGTCGAACATAACCAGTCGTCACAACAGTGATGCTTCTTGGTTGAATTTTTTACAGAACAACATGGTGTCGGTGACGCTTGCTCCTGAAAAGGCCGCTAATGCTCCTGTGTTGAATACTTCAGCATATAACCGTTTGGGTTCTGCCTCACCAACGCCACAAATGCTTTTCGCAGTTTTAACGAATACTCCCTCGCTACAACCAGATGCGATAGAAACGAAAGCCTATCGTTGGATGAACTCAGATTATGTGATCACAGTTTATTCTGCAAAGCGCTTAGAGACTTTATACAAAAGAGAATTGATAAACAACAAAGCCAAGTAAGATGAAAAAAGTTTTATTCTCCCTTTTCTTAGCGGCGTTGTCCGTTTTTCAGGCAACGGCTCAGGAGTATCCTGTTGGTACAGCCTTCATTTCTGATTGCGGTGGTTTCTTGGTAGATCCAGGGCTAAGCGCAGCAGATTATGGACCGAATATCGTTGGGATTACTGTAATATGTTCTGATGCCACAATTCCGGGACCCGTTAATTTGGATTTTAGTTTCTTCAATTTGGGAGCGGGTGACCAATTGGCTATTTTCAATGGTGGAGATGCAAGTGCGCCTTTAATTGGTACCTACATTGGAACCGACTTGAATAATGTTGTTATCTCTTCAAGTAATCCTACGAATTGTCTTACGGTATTGTTTACTTCAGATGCTGATGCAAGTGTAGGAAGCTTTGGTGCTGAAATTTCTTGCGGTATTCCATGTGAACCGCCGGTAGTAGCAGTTACAGTAGACCAAACCGATTTTCAACCTACCCGTCTCTGTGTGGGAGAATCAATAACCTTCGATGCTTCAACAACAGTTTTTGCCCCTGGTACAGTCTTGGGCAGTCACACGTGGGATTTCGATGATGGAACAACCGATGTAACATCTTGGCCAATTGTTACGCACACCTTTTCTGAGTCGGGTGCTTACATGGTAGAATTGATGGTGTTGGATACGAACGGTTGTGGAAACATTAATTTGATTGACGCCCTGATTTTAGTGGATACCTATCCTTCGATCAGTATCGCTGCAGATGATTTCCAGGCATGTCTAGGACAAGAGATTAATTTGGCTATTTCGATTGATCCAACGTATTGGTCAGCGCTTCCAACTGCAAATTTAGGTGGTGCCTTGTTCATACCAGATGATCAATCACAGTGCTTTTCTGACACCATCTATTTTGGTGGATTTAACGCTGGTCAAACCATTCAGAGTGCCTCGGACATAGACAATTTCTTTATGAACTTTGAGCACAGTTTCATGGGTGATATCGTAATCTCCTTTGAGTGTCCAAACGGACAAACGCTTATTGTTCACCAACAAGGTGGAAGTGGAACTTTCCTAGGTGAGCCTGTAGATATAATGGGACCTGCTGACCCTGCAGGAATAGGTTACGACTATTATTTTTCTCCCACAGCAACTGCAGGTACTTGGGCAGCTAATACAGGAGGCACTTTGCCAAGCGGAACATATAACTCCGTTCAACCTTTTACGAATTTAATTGGTTGTCCATTAAATGGTGCATGGATTATTGAAGTATGTGACTTGTGGGCTTCTGATGACGGATGGATTTTTGACTGGTCTGTAACTTTTGATTCATCACTTTACCCACCATTGGTTTCTTTCCTTCCTTCTTTCGGATATACGTGTGATTCTATCACTTGGACCGGCCCAGGAATTACTAGCACAATTGCGAACTGTGGAGGAGCGATATTAAATCCGACAACACCAGGAGATTACTACATCATTGCTTCTGCTTTGGATAACTTTGGTTGCACATACACAGATACTATTGGAGTTAATTACTTCGCACCACCCGTTTTAGATTTGGGTAACGACCTTCCTTATTGCTTGAACTCTGTTAACTTGACAAGTAATTTGTCTGGACAAGTTGCAGGAATCAACTACGTCTACGATTGGTCAGTGGTCAGTGCGAATGGAGGAACGTTCAATGCTTCGAATATTCCTTTCCCAAGCTTTAGTGGCGCCTCAGGAACTTCAGAAGTTACCTTGTCCGTTCATCCTATCGATGACATTCAATGTACTGTCACAGATAACGTTTTGTTAATCACTCCTGAAACACCTTCTTTCTCACCACTAGCAGCTGATTCAATATGTATTGGTGAGGACATGCTTCTCGTAGCACCGTTTATTGATCCAACGTATTTGTACCAATGGTCAGATGCATCAGGTGCTATACCGGGCGCAGTTGGCATCAACTACCCATCAAACGCAGATGTGCCATTTACACCATTCCAATATAGCGTTACTATTTCAGAACCAATATGTTTGTTCAATAGCACCTCAGATTTTGAAGTGACTTCTCTTCCTTGTGAAGTGTTTTTACCGAACATTCTGACATTGAATGGCGACGTATTAAATGAAGTTTTGAACTTTGGAACCGCGTTGCAGTATTTCCAAAATGCTGAAGTGCAAGTATTCAGCCGCTGGGGTGATTTGGTATACGAAAGCACAAACTATCAAAACGATTGGTCGCCTTCGGATTACTCTGACGGTGTGTTCTATTACATTTTGAAAGTAACTACTCCAGCTGGAAAAATTGAGGACTACACAGGTTACTTCCACCTGATGAGAAACTAATAGTTGAACTATATTGAAATAAGGGGCGATCTTCGCCCCTTATTTATTTCTAACCATGACCCTTCAAGAAAATTTAGCATATCTCGGAAATCTTGCAGAGCTTCTAAAAATAGAACGCGATGAAGATTGGGCGCGCTTTCAAAAACAATTGAAAGAGCAACCGGTGAATGCGCGAATAAAAGAAGGACTCACTTGGTTTCCCTTGAAGATTGTCGAAGATGGATTCGGCTTCGGTTCGTATCCGTTTTTGGTAGTGGAAAAAACCAACGGCCCGGCGAAGCATTCGTTTCAATCTGGACAGCCAGTTGAATTGTTTTCCAATCATGAAAACCATCAAGGTGAATCGTTAAAAGGAACCATTGCTTTCGTGGATCATTTGCGAATGAAAATTCAGTTTAGAGTCGATGAATTGCCCGATTGGACAGACGATGGTAAAATTGGATTGAATGTATCCTTCGATGAAAAGTCATACAAGGAAATGTTCGTCGCTTTGAACAATGTCATCAACGCGAAGAACAATCGCTTAGCTGAAATTCGAGATGCCATTACTTCCGAAGAGAAACGACTTTCAGAAATAGAATATTCCGGCTCGCACGGGAATTTGAACGATTCCCAAAATGAAGCTGCACGCGGTGTTGTGAATGATTTGGTTGTGAGTGTTGTTCATGGTCCTCCAGGCACTGGAAAAACTACTACGCTCATTCATGCCATGCAGGAGTTAGCAAGGTTGAAAAAGAAAGTCTTGTGCTGCGCTCCGAGCAATGCGGCAGTGGATCATTTGGTGGAAGGGTTAGGGGAGAAAGGACTGAAGGTACTTCGCCTGGGAAATCCAGCGAAGGTGCATTCAAAGGCGAACGCATTTACAGTCGATGTGAAGTTGTTGGAAGACAAAGATTACTCTCGCGTTCGCGAATGGAAAAGAAGAGCGAAAGAGTTGCGTTCGCTAGGAAGTAAATACAAGCGTTCGTTTGGAAGAGAAGAGGCAGAGCAGCGCAAATTAATTTTCAAGGAAGCAAAAGAAATGATGCGCGAAGCGCGCGAGACAGAGTTGTTTTTATTAGACAGACTCATTGAACAAGCCGATGTGATTTGCACAACTCTGGTTGGCTCTGCGAACGATATGCTTCGCGATCGTGTGTTCGATGTGGTTGTGATCGACGAAGCCGGTCAGGCGTTGGAGCCGGCCTGTTGGATACCCATTGCGAAAGGAAATAAATTGGTTTTAGCGGGCGACCACTTGCAATTACCTCCAACAATTTTTTCGAACGAAGCCGCACAGAAAGGGCTAGCGATTTCGTTGATGGAAAGAGCTGCACGCGTGAATACGGGTGTTCATTTTCTGAATGTGCAATATCGCATGAACGAAAAGATTGCAGCGTTCAGCAATAAGTATTTTTATGATGGAAAACTTTCCGCTGATAAATCTGTAGCTCGTCGAATGCTCGAATGCGATTTGAATCCGATTCAATTCATTGACACTGCTGGAACGGGATACAACGAAGAGGCAGGAGCAGAGGGCCATTCGCGCATGAACAAAGGCGAAGCAGAATTGGCCTTGAAAATGTATTCCATGTTGAAGGAACAAACGCAACATTTTTTTTCATGCGCCTTAATTTCACCGTATCGTGCGCAAATTGAATTGCTGGAAAAGGTTTTCAAAGAAGAGGAAGTGACGATTAATACGGTGGATTCTTTTCAAGGTCAGGAAGCCGATGTGGTTATTATTTCTTTGGTGCGAAGCAACGACGAGAATGAAATTGGATTTTTGAAAGACTACCGCAGGATGAATGTTGCGCTTACTCGCGCGAGGAAGAAGTTGATTGTCATTGGAGATAGCGCAACAATTGGAGGAGATTCTTTTTATCAGGAGATGCTTCAGTTTTTTGAAGTCCAAGAGTCTTATGAAAGTGCGTGGATTTACATGGGCTAGTTTTCATAAAATATCTTATTTTCACTTTATGAAAAAATCGAATTTCCTTTTTGCTGTTTTAATGATGATGGTCTTAGTTTCTTGCGATCGATGCAAGGACGATCCACGTTCATTGGATGTTCCAACTGTTTATATTAGGATTGTGACAGACTCAACGCAAGAGCGCTTGAACAATTTAGGAGTGCCGGCAACCGTGCCTGCTGGACATGCTGCTTTAAGTCCGTTGTTTCATAAAATTTCTGCACACTATATTGAATTCGCTCCGAATATGTACACGGCTTTAGGCGCTGGAGAAGTTGTTTATCACGCCGATGAAACCACCGCAGGCGGAGCAAATGCGATTGATTTTGCTAAAGCTCGAATTGCTGCTCCGGGTGAAATATTCTTGGCTGTTCCCATTAGTTCATTTACTCCGGGTACCTATGAATACGTGCGCGCTTCGTTGTTGTATCAGAATTTCGATGTGAATTTATTGGCGAATGGATTCGATTTAACGGGACGCGTAGCGAGCTTTGTTGGTTTCAACACTTATATCTCCAACTACTTAATTAATACACAATCTGTAGCGGTGAATAACGATGTTTTGCAAGGATATTGGGGATTCGAGACGAGCGTTTTAGGAACGCCATATGTAACTTCAGGCCAAGCACCTCCGGGTGCAACCACGGTTCCGAATCCGATATTTGCAACATCTCCCATTCCTCAAGGCAGTTGCGTGGTAACAGGTGGATTCTCTTCACCTTTAGTGATTACAGGGAATGAGACGAATGATATTTATGTAACGCTTTCACTTTCCACCAATAATAGTTTCGAATGGATCGATACCAACTCGGATGGTAAGTGGGAACCCGGTGCGGGTGAATCGGTTGTAGATATGGGCTTACGCGGAATGATTCCGAGTTGGAATTAATGTTGTTTTTGCATTTTCCTAAACGGCAACAACACCAAGAAAAACAACAACGCTCCTAAACATTCGAGCGTGATTAAATAATACGGATAAGGCCCGAAGAAATCCATGGCGCTTCCTCCATCGGGCCTGTGCATGAGGTATCCGTAATTGCTGCCGATAATTTTATTGACTGAAAAGGCTAATGCGAAATAAATTTGCGATGCTATGACAACGCGTAACCAAGATCCTTTTTCTGGATATAATTTCATTCCGAAAACTAAGAATGATGTGGCGATGATTAGTCCAGCATGCCCAATGAAAAATGTGATGTACGGTACTTCTGGAAATACACCCATGAAATCGGGCGTAATTAATCCATTCAATGTCCCTGTCATAACCCAACACCACGCAATTTCAGCCATCCTACGTCGCTTGAGCAACAAGGCTAATGCGGCAAGGATATTCGCAATGTTGCAAAGTTCTAAAGGTAAGTCATGTCGAATATCCCAATACCCCGTTTTATATCGGAATGTCTGATAAACGACCATATTCGTTAAAAGTAATATCCCGAAAAACCAACGTAGCACGTCACGTGATTTTTCGTATTTCCGTGCAACCCAAATAAACAAAAATGAGAGCACGAAGGTTGCCCCAATAATAAAAAAGTGCTCAGTAGTAAACAGTTGAAATTTCATGATGATCGGTATTTTTCGGTTTCGCTTTCTAACATAGATCTGTAACTCATGTAGCGCGATTCGGCAATGTCTCCCTCAATCAATGCCTCTAAAACAGCGCACTTCGGTTCGTTAATGTGTTTGCAATTGTTAAACTTGCAAGCAGGTAATAATTCTAAAAATTCAGGGAAATAATTCGCCAATAGTTCCTCTTCGAAATTAACCAATCCGAATCCTTTGATACCCGGCGTGTCGATTAGAAACGATGTTTCACTCAATGGAAATATTTCAGCAAACGTTGTGGTGTGCTGTCCTTTCCCGCTCCAGTCGCTGATTTCACCAATGCGAATGTCT
>JBIKVX010000111.1:0-6562 GCA_044356625.1 Flavobacteriales bacterium
GGATCTCTCTTTTCTGCTTCTTCCAAATCATGTCTATACCATTCCTTGCGTACACCCGAAGTGTGGTGTCCCAACAAAGGAACTTTGCAGTGCAACAGCCATGGCTTGCGTGTTTTACGCATGCTGCTCAATATTTCCTGAATAGTGTTGAAGCTCTGCACGAAGTCTGTTCCATCTATACTCTTTACGCGAATGTTCGGATAGGCCTTGGCTAAATTGGTTGCGTCACCTGTGCGAATTTCAGAGGAGTGCGCACTGATGTCCCATTCATTGTCTTGCACGAAAAACAATACTGGAAGCTGTTTCAAATTTGCCATATGAAGGGCCTCATTCACCTCGCCTTCTGTCATTGCAGCGTCTCCAATGGAACACACAACCACCGAAGGAATATCGGTGTCGTTCAATCCTTGAAGCTCTTTGTACTGAACGCCCATGGCAACGCCTACCGTAGGAATGGCTTGCATTCCTGTAGCTGAAGATTGATGAGGAATCTTCGGCATATTCGGACGGTTCAACGAGGGGTGGCTGTAATAAGTTCTTCCCCCACTAAACGGATCGTCTTTCTTTGCGAATAATTGAAGCATCAGTTCGTAGGGTGTCATGCCTATGCTCAACAAAATACTATCGTCTCTGTAATACGCAGATAAATAGTCGTCTTTGGTCAATTGAAGTCCAAGCGCTATTTGGCAAGCCTCGTGCCCGCGCGAGGTTGCGTGCACATACTTCGACGTCACTTTAGCATTGGCTTCGTATAAATCAGACAACTGACGAGCAGTGGCCATCTTTTCGTAGGCCAAGAGCAAGGTGTCGCTATTCAAGTTCAGTTCGTTTTCCATGAAATTTTCTTTCGGACTGCAAGTTACAACAACGCGGTAGTTCACAGAAACCGTTTTACCTTTGGGACATGCAATTTTTTAAATACCACGGCACGGGCAACGATTTCGTTATGATCGATAATCGCGAAAACGGTTGGCAGCCCTCTGCAGAAGAGGTTGCAGAGCTTTGTGATAGGCACTTCGGCATTGGCGCCGATGGGCTAATTCTTATCGAAAGCGACGAGGAAACTGAATTCTACATGAATTATTTCAACTCAGACGGTTCTCAGTCTTTTTGTGGAAACGGAAGCCGCTGCGCGGTGTCCTTCGTGAAGAGTTTGGGTATGTTGGAAAAGGAAGAGGCCTCTTTTAGAGCCATAGACGGATATCATGAGGCTAAAATCAATGGCGAAGAAATTTCAATTCGAATGACAGATGTGAAGGAAGTTCTTGTTCGAAATGAAAATGAATATTTTGTAAATACGGGTTCTCCGCACGTCGTGCGAATGGTGGAAGATTTGAATATAGATGTCATTGAGTTGGGAAGTGGAATTCGTTACAGGGAAGAATTCGAAAAAGAAGGAACGAATGTGAATTTTCTAACCTTATTGAATAAAGACGAAGCCATGGTTCGAACCTACGAAAGAGGGGTAGAGGGAGAAACACTCTCCTGTGGAACGGGTGTTACAGCCTGCGCCATAGTTATGAATCATTTGTCGAACAGTGCTGAAGAAAAACAGATTCACGCGTTAGGAGGTGACTTGACTATTCGTTTTGAAAAAACGGAAAAGGGATATGAAAACATCTGGTTGTGTGGTCCTGCGCAATTGGTTTATAAAGGAGAATGGATGCCATGAATAGATTTTTAGTTTGTATGATTTTTTTAGTTTGTTCTTTAGGGGCAAACGCAAAGAAGAATAGCCATGTGGGTGATCTTCCTCGTCTATCGCTTTTAACCTGTTCGCCGGGACAGGAGCTATACACGTGCTTTGGACACAGTGCGATTCGATACACGGATACGTTGAATGGTGAATGGTTAGATCTTGTTTTCAACTATGGAACCTTTGAATTCTCAGACGGCTTCTATTTGAAATTCGCACAAGGGAAACTGAACTACATGCTGAGTGTCGAAAATTTCGCTGACTTCCAACAACAGTATTTATATGGAGGAAGAGGAATAGTCGAAAATGAATTCAATTTGAATGCCGAACAAATTAGATCTCTTGGATCTATGCTTGTTGAAAATGCTAAAAAGGAAAATAAGTATTTTCAATACGATTTCTTCTACGACAACTGCGCTACTCGTGTTAGAGATATTGTTTTGAAAGCCATTCCGGAAATTCAACAAAATGAAAAAGTATATTCGTCGAGACCAATATTTAGACACGACATTGATGTCTATTTAGCCCATCAGTATTGGGCCGATTTCGGAATTGATTTGGTATTAGGAAGGCCTTGCGATAAAACACCTGAGGCAGGTCAAACTTCGTTTTTGCCCGATAGTCTTCAATCAAATATGATGGCTTGGACCCTTAACGGGAAAAAAGTTTTGGGAGGAACAAACGAAATCCTTCCGGTCGATGATTCGTTGTTCGAGAAGCAGCCTCCTTCGGCGAAGCCAATTTTTTATGTGACTCTAACCGCTCTGCTATTCGCTGGTTTCAGTATTTATTTGTGGTGGAAGAAAAGAGGGTGGAATTTTGTTGAGCGCTTGTTCTTGGGATTCTTTGCATTGCTTGGAGTGGTATTGTTAGTCATGTGGTTCTTAACCGATCACACCACCACCAAATGGAACTTCAATATTCTTTGGGCGAATCCATTGCTGTTTGCTTTAGCTTTTGCTCGAGTGAATAAATTGAAAACATGGATTAGAAAATACGTGTTCGTTCAACTGATTTTGTCAGCTTATGTGCTTGTCGCGGTGTATATTCCTGCAATTGGAATTCAAACGTTTCCAGATGAAATTGGTCCATGGCTTATTGCACAGTTGATTTTATTGGTTCGATTTACCCGAATCACAAAACCTGTTCAAGGATAGATTATATTTGATACCATGCACTCGAGAATTTACGTCAGTTTAATTGCTTGTATCGCCCTTTTTTCTTCCTGCAAGAAAGACGAACCCACGACGTGGGAATCGAATTGGGTCGCGCCCGTTGCTCATGGTAGATTAACACTTTCAGATTTAACAGCCGATAATGGTTATACCGACAATGCGGGTGTCTATCATTTGTATTTTGAAAAAATAATTTCAGGATTTGGGACAAGCGATTTGACACAGATTCCAGATACGAATATTTCGCAGAAGTTTGTGGTGCCTCTTTCGGGTGGGCCTTTTCAAATTCCGGGAAACACTGCCATCATTACACAGAATCAGAACTATTCTGTTGAAACAAACGGCACCGGTTTACGCATGGTGAAGGTGAAGTCAGGACAAATGATTGTTCACGTGAAGTCATATGTGAATGCCTACTTGCATCCGAGCTTTACGTTATACAATGTCTCTGAGGTGTATGGCAACAACACGGAAATTGATTTCGCTTTAACTCCCGGAACCGCAGCCGCTCCAACAGAAGGGTATTACACGGTAGACATGTCGAACAAATACGTTGTCCTTTCGGGAACAACAGGATTCGACTATAACAAACTTGCAACGCATCTTGAAATTAGAACGGAGCAAAACACCACGGCTGATCAAAACACCATTTACGGACAAGATTCAGTTCGATTCGAATTAATGATGTCTGATCTTGTTATCGATTACGCCAAGGGTTATTTCGGTAATGATACCTACTCTTTCAACGAGACGTTCAACTTAGCTGAAAGCGCAAACATGCCAACAGGATTACTAGAGTTGGATCAGGCTTCATTTGGATTTCATGTAACACACAAAATGGGATTTGATGGTAAGTTGAAGATTGACAACGTTATGGGATTGAATTCATACATGAACACTGGTGTTCAGCTAACAGGAGGAAATTTATACAACCCATTTTTTATTACGCGCTCCATTGATGAAGGAGGAGCCGCTTCTATTTCTAACTACGATATTAATTTGAACGAAGGCAATAGTAACATTACTTCATTTATGGGAAGTTTGCCACACGATATTCTTTTCACAGGTAGTTTACAATTGAATCCGTTTGGAAATGTGAGCGACGGAAACGATTTCTTTTACTCGGATCAATTGACCGAAGCGAAGTTGATTGTTGATGTTCCTTTGCGTTTGGCTGCCAGCGAGCTAACCTTACGCGATACGTTGAATGTGGAAATAACTGCCGATGCGGCGCGCGTGAGTTCTTTAATCCTAGATATTCAAAACGCCTTTCCAATGGAATGGAAATTAAATTTGATTACTCTATCGGGTGTTGTAATTGCCTCAGATTTGCTTGTGGCGAGTGGAAATAGTATTGATGCATTTGCACTTCCGACGTCATCATCGTTACAGATTCCAATTTCAGAATCGCAATGGAACTCCATTAAGTCGGAAGGGAAAATAATCATGCAGGTAATTGCGAATACACCTTCTTATCCGCAATTGGTGAACTTATACAATTCATATTTCATAGACGTTCGTGTGAAAGTTGGCGTTGTTCTTAATGCTGAAGTTCAATGAAAAAATTAATTTTAGCAATAGCATTCATTCTTTGCGGAATCACTTCGTTCGCTCAAACTTCATACTTGTGGTTAACGAAGTCAGATACCACAGGAAAAGCTTTTCGCGGAATTTTAGATATTCAAGGAAGTGGCGCTGCGGGTAGTACGTTTTTAACCAAAGAACTTGTAATGCCCTTTGTTGTTGGTGGTGCGGTTACTGAAGAATCAAGGGTTTCAGCGCTAGAACGAATGTCAGATTTAGGAGTGTTTGGCGGAAACGCAAACGCGCGTGCAAGGTATTACGGAGGAAGAGATAGTTTATTCGGAAGTGAAATGCTCGACTTGTATATTCAAGTTGGAAAAGGATATTTTGGAAGTGGAAGAATTTCGAAAGATGCCTTCGACTTAATAAGCAACGGGAATGTCAATTATCAAGGGAAGCGTGTTTCGTTGAGTTCTATTCAAGGAGAAATGCAAGGATTTCAGTCCATTGGTTTTGGAATTTACGACAAGCGCACCTTTAGTTCTATTGGAATTTCCATGGTAAATGGTTTAACCTATCAGCAATTCAGTTTGTTTCCTCCATCATCTTTTTACACTTCGCAAAATGCAGATACGCTGCAGCTCGATTACTCTGGAGAGTACATTCATTCCGCAGCGCCAAGACCGAATGGAAATGGAATTGGTTTCAGCATAGACGGAGAATACAATTTTGTTCGAGACAGAGGAGAAGACAAAAAAGAAGTCTGGAATACCCTCGGTGTTCGCAATTTGGGTTGGGTGAATTGGAACGGACAAAGCGAGGTGGTTTCTTTTGATTCAACCTTTACTTGGACAGGGGTAGATTTAAACGGAATATTGAACGGCGACTCTTTGCTGAACGGAACTTCAGGATTTGCAGATACGTTAATTACCACTTCTCAGAACGTTTCGTTTTGGAGACCACTGCGCGGATCTTTTTATGTGAGATCTGTTTATCGCTGGAATGAAAAGATTCGATTCACTGCAGGGTTAGAAATGTATGCGGCACCAATGAAGCCCTTGGCAACCATTGGTTTTATGTATATGCCGAAAAACAATTGCATTGCTTTCATGAATATTTCAAACGGCGGATATGGCAATTGGAAATTGGGAATGGGAGTGCAATGGTTAATTGCAAATCAGTTTTATGTTGGAATTCAAACAACGAACGCACCTGGATATTTTTTCAAAGAAGCAAGAGAAATGAGTGCGTCGCTTCAATTAAGTTATTTATTCAAAACGAAAAAGAAAGACAATGAATAGTGCAGATGTAATGAAGATGGCGCAGACCAAATCGCTTGTGCTTTTGGCTGGTCCTTGTGTGGTTGAAGGAGAAGATTTGGTAATGGAAGTTGCTGGACGTGTTAAAGAGATTGCTGATAAATTGGGAATGCCTTATGTGTTTAAGGCTTCGTATAGAAAGGCGAATCGTTCACGCGTCGATTCATTCACTGGATTGGGCGATCAGATTGGATTAGAGCTTATTCAGAAGGTTGGAAAGACATTCGGAATTCCAACCGTAACAGACATTCACGCAGCAGATGAAGCTGCTATGGCTGCGGCTTATGTTGATGTTTTGCAGATTCCTGCGTTCCTATGTCGACAAACAGATTTGCTTCAAGCAGCAGCTTTAACGGGCAAAGTGGTGAACATTAAAAAAGGACAATTTCTTTCTGCTGAATCCATGAAGCACGCGGTGAATAAAGTGAAGGAAGCAGGAAACAACAACGTCTGGTTAACCGAGCGCGGAACTATGTTCGGCTATCAAGATTTAGTAGTCGACTACCGCGGAATTCCTGTTATGCAAGAATACGCGCCAGCCATTATGGATTGCACGCATTCGCTTCAACAACCGAATCAGAGCAGTGGTGTTACGGGTGGAAAGCCGGAGTTAATTGGAGTCATTGCTAAAGCCGCCGTTGCGGTGGGATGCGATGGTTTATTTATTGAAACACACCCGAATCCAGCTGTTGCTTTAAGCGATGGTGCAAACATGCTTCAGTTAAGTAAACTGGAAGAGTTACTTGAGCAAGTAATGGAAATTCGCGCAGTGATAAAAAAATAATTCATGAAGAAATTCGAATTCATCTTTTTAGTTGTAACGCTCCTGTGTGTTGGTGCGAGCTTCG
>JBIKVX010000112.1:0-6526 GCA_044356625.1 Flavobacteriales bacterium
CAAAGGAAGCCAACGCAAAGGATGGTCCCGCCTCTGTGATTCTAACAGCAACAGGAAGCAACAATGCACAATTGCAGTGGACTTATTCTCTTGAACCAAATTCTTACAATGTAAAATGTAGTTTCGAGGCGAAAGGACTAGAGAATGAAATCTTCGGAACTCCTCTGGTTTTTCGTTGGTTTTTGAGCGGTCTTTCAAACGAAAAAGGTATTCAAGCGGAACGCAGTAAGTCATCTATCTTCTACCGTGAAATGGGAGAAGATAGAGATTATTTGAGTGAAGGTGGCGGAGACCAAGAACGTCCCGAGAAAGAGCTGAACTGGGTAGCAATGAAGCAAGATTATTTCACAGCTGCAATTATTAGCTCGGAAGGATTCGATAAAAATGCAGATTTAAGCATTATGGTTCCTGCAGATTCTCAGCATACCAAATCTTATTTCGCAGAACTTCCTCTAAAAACTAAAGCATCATCGAACGCAAAAGCTGATTTCCAGTTTTACTTAGGCCCGAATGAATACAAGGCTCTTGAAGCAAGTGGTGCAGAAGAATTCACCAATATCATAGACTACGGGTGGTGGATCATTGGATATGTGAACAAGTATTTAGTTCGTCCGCTGTTCTGGTTCCTATCGGATTACATTTTATCTTTTGGATTAATCATATTGATAGTTACTATTATTATTAAAATGGTTCTCTTCCCTATCACTTGGAAGAACTTCTTAAGTGGCGCGAAGATGCGCGTATTGAAGCCAGAGATCGATGAGATTAATAAGAAGTTCGAAGGAAAAGACGCTACGGAAAAGCAACAAGCTACCATGGCGCTTTATCGTCAGACTGGAGTTAATCCGTTTGCAGGATGCATTCCTGTTTTGCTTCAAATGCCGATCCTTTACGCTATGTTCCGCTTCTTCCCTGCGGAGATTGTGCTGCGTGGAAAGAGTTTCTTGTGGGCAGAAGATTTAGCGGCGTATGATAGCATATTGAATTTACCATTTAACATTCCTTTCTACGGTTCGCATGTAAGTGGATTCACCTTGTTAATGGCCGCATCTACGTTTGTTTATTCGAAGATGAGCATGGGCTCTCAGCCAACAATGTCGCAACCTGGAATGCCTAACATGAAAGTGATGATGAACATTTTCTCCTTCATGATGATCTTCTTCTTTAACAGCATGCCATCTGGATTAAGCTTATACTACTTTACAGCTAACGTTATTTCTATTGGTCAAATGTGGGCAATTAAGAAGTACTTCGTGAATGAAGATTCTATTCGTGAGAAGATTGAGGCGAACAAAAAGAAGCCGAAGAAAAAAGGTGGATTCGCTTCACGCATTGAAGAAATGCAAAAGGCACAACAAGCGAAGTTGGATGCCAATAAAAAGAAATTAAGAAAGTAAAACGTCAAACCTCAAATAAATCAAATGAAAAAAAATCTCATTCTCGCACTAACTGTGCTCATGATGTTCCCAAGCGCAATGTTCGCTACGGAAGGCATGTGGGTAGTGGCTATGTTGAATAAAATTAACGAAGCTGAAATGCAAGGTCTTGGATTGAAACTTTCCAAAGACGACATCTACAACATTAATCAGGCGTCATTGAAAGATGCGATTGTTCGTTTCGGCGCTGGATTTTGCACAGGAGAAATTGTGAGCGACAAAGGACTTGTGTTCACGAATCACCATTGTGCTTACGATGCGATTCAATCTTCTTCAACATTAGAGAACAACATTCTTCAGAATGGATTTTGTGCAAAGTCTTTGGATCAAGAGATTCCAATTCCGGGCTTAACGCTTTCTTTTTTGGTTCGTGTGGAAGATGTTACTTCCTCGGTGTTATCTGCTTTGAATGATGGAATGTCTGAATCAGAGCGAGATGCAGCAATCATGGCCCGCAACAAAGAATTAGTGAAAGCTGCTAACGAAAGCGGATTATACAATTCTGAAGTAAAAACATTTTATGCTGGAAACGAATTCTATTTGTTCGTTTATCAGACATACCGCGACATTCGCTTGGTAGGTAACCCACCTGAAAGCGTTGGAAAATTCGGTGGTGACACTGACAACTGGATGTGGCCACGTCACACCGGTGACTTCAGCATGTTGCGTATTTATGCTGGTGCTGAAAACAAGCCTGCTGATTACAGCAAAGACAACACACCTCTGAAGCCTAAGCACTTCTTTCCTATTAACATGGGTGGTGTGAAGCAAGGCGATTTCGCCATGATCATGGGATACCCTGCAAGAACTTCACGCTACTTGACTTCTTACGGAGTTGAGCAAGCCGTTGACGTGCAGAACCCAATTTTGGTTGAATGTTTCGGATTGAAATTAGAGACTTGGAAGAAGAACATGGATGCGAACGAAGGTGTTCGCTTGATGTATGCTGCGAAGTATGCAAGCACTGCAAACTCTTGGAAGTACTACATTGGACAAACACGCGGATTGAAGCGTTTAGACGTTGAAGGAAAGAAAGCTGCTACTGAAGCTGGATTCACGAAGTGGTTAACTTCCAATTCAGCGGCTAACGATAAGTTCGGCACAGCACTTCCAATGTTGCAAGACTTTTATTCTTCAACCAATGAAACGCAAAAAGCATTTTTGTATGCGCGTCTCACCGGAATGGGCGGAGCAGAATTCATGGGCTTGGCTTCTGAATTCCAACGCACATTCGAAAAGTATTTTGCTGAAACCGATGCTACGAAAAAACAAGCCATGCTTGATGGATTCAAAGCTTCTGCTGAAGCGTTCTTTGTTGAATACAACATTCAAACGGACAAAGATGTGTTTGTTGCATTAACCAACTTGTATCGAAATCGCATTGCTTCAACTGCTCGTCCTTCTTGGCATGCAGTGCTTGATGCGAAATACAAAGGAAACGTTCAGGCTTATGCTGACAAACTTTTCGCTACTTCAATTATCGTAGATAAAACGAAATTGATGAACTTCTTAGCGAAACCAAGTCAGAAAGTATTTGCAAAAGATCTTGCAGTTTCAACAGCTAAGAGCGCAGGTGAATTTGGTGATGCTTTGGGCAAACTTATCCCTCGCGAGAAGATGAGCAAAGGTCAGCGTCAGTTTGTTGCTGGACTTCGCGAAATGAATCCAGAAAAGCAATACGCGCCGGACGCGAACAGCACCATGCGTATTACCTACGGACAAGTGAAAGACTATACTCCTGCAGATGCGGTTCATTATGATTTCTACACCACTGCAGCAGGAATTATGGAGAAACGTGACAATAGCAATCCAGAGTTCGTTGTACCAGAAGCGTTGGCTCAGAAAATTCAGAACAAAGATTTCGGTCGTTATGCTAACGAGAAAGGTGAATTGCCATCTTGTTTCATTGCCGATTTAGATATCACCGGTGGAAACAGCGGAAGCCCTGTATTAGACGCAAACGGAAACGTTATTGGCATTGCCTTCGACGGCAACTGGGAAGCTATGAGCGGAGATATTGCATACGAACCAGCCTTACAACGCACGATTGCAGTTGACATTCGTTATGTGTTGTTCATTGTTGAAGAGCTTATGGGCGGAAAGAATATTGTAGATGAGATGTTGTTTGTGAGAGGCCGTAATTAAGACTGCTTTTCTGCTTAGAAGATTATTCTTTTCAAAATAGATGAAATTCCAAATCGGGGTGAATGATTATTCACCCCGATTTTGTTTCAGAAATATTCTATTCTTTTCAATTAATTCTTCTGTCTTCAAATTATGTTCATTTATTCAAATAAGAGAATCTTAGAAATTCTCTGAATGAATATTAACAATGCATACAGAGGATTATTCCTTTGAATAAGCACATCCTCTGTAAATATTGAATTGAACTTCTCTTTGCATAAAAAACAATGCAAAGAAAAAGATACAACAGAAGATCAATCCGATTGAAAGGATTCGACTTTTCTCAGAGAGGAACTTACTTTATAACTCTGAATTGCATAGACCGGAAACACTTATTCGGAAAAATAAGTGAAGGAAAAATGCACTTAAACAATTGGGGAGTTATTGCACACAATTGCTGGCTAGAAATCCCCGAGCACTTCCCCAATGTTAAACTTCACTCATTTGTGATTATGCCAGATCATTCGCATGGACTATTAGAGATAACTGAAGATTCGTACAAATTCTCAAGAAACACAAAAGTCCAGCATCCGGAAGAATCTTGCTTTTACGCGCCAATATGGGGAAACAAAAACTGGAAGGTTGCTGGCTTTGAATCACCGGTAAAAACAATAGGATCCATAATTAGAAGTTATAAAATAGGCGTTATGAAGGGCATTCGAAAAGAAAATCCAAATGCCATTGTTTGGCAGCGTGATTATTATGCGCACATCGTTTTAGATGAAAGAGCATTTCAAAACATCACAAAGTACATCGAGGAAAATCCCTCGAAATGGTAAGACAACACGAATAAAATCATCATTCCAACAATAAATTCATCAATACATAAGTTTCTTATGTATATTTGTCCTATGTATTCATCAGAACTAATTAAAGGCACACTTCGAACCATTGTTCTAAATCTTTTAAAAGAGAACGGACGCATGTATGGTTACGAAATAACACAACGCGTAAAGGAACTTACCGACGATAAAATTCAAATCACGGAAGGGGCTTTGTATCCCCTGCTTCACGCACTGGAAGACAGCGAAGACGTTGAAACCGAAGTGGAATACATTGGAAAGCGTCAGCGTAAATACTACCGCCTGACTAAACAAGGCAAGGCAACGAGCAAAAAGAAAATAGACGAGCTCCGAGAGTTTATGGAAACCCTTCAAATTCTCTTGGATGCGAATAAAGGAACGAGCCATGGTCTCATTAACTGACGAACAAGTTGATTTCATTCAAAAAGAAATTGAATCGCATGGAATTAGTTTGCCTGATCTGCAAGCTAATTTGATAGATCACATGTGTACAATTATTGAAAATGAAATGTCGGAAAACGACGACTTCCGCTCGTTCTTTTATTCAATCCTTCCACGTTTTTTTCATGACAACTTACATGAAATTGAAATGGAAACCATTCAATTAATTCACCAACAAAAATTCAAACACATGAAAAAAGCATTGAACTACGTGTTAGCCCTTTCCACCATTTTACTGGTTACTGGGGTAATCTTTAAAATATTCCATTTGCCAGGCGCTGCTGCTTGTTTTGTAGCAGGAACAGGCATTTCCGTGCTGGCAGTCTTTCCACTTTTATTAATTCTACTTTACAAGCAGCCTATTTCACTTATTCAAAAAGGGGTAGACTTTCTAGGAACCTTGAATGTTCTTTTATTCTCGGTAGGATGTCTGTTCAAAGTCATGCACTGGCCAATGGCAACTATTTTAATGCTCTCAGGAATTTCCTTGCATTGCTTGGTCTATGTACCCCTGTATTTCTATCAACAGCGAAGAACTAACGACGACAAGTGGCGAGGAACATTGAACAGCTTTCTATTCTTACTTCTTGGAATTATGCTGTTCATGTTGTTCAATTTGAAAGTGCAGTTAGGATGGTAAAAAGGTTTCAATGGCCGACTTAATTGTTCTTAGAAGCAAAAAGGTCGACCAATGGTCGACCTTTTTTATTTCCTTCAGTATGCAATTACAAATGCATGAATTCTTTTTTCTTCAACAAATATTCTTCCGTCTCTCTGAATTCAGGATCGTCTACGCAGCAGTCTACTGGACAAACCGCAGCGCACTGTGGCTCATCGTGAAATCCAACACACTCCGTGCATTTGTCTGAAACGATGTAATAAACATCCATGCTCTTCGCTTCTTGTATTCCGTCTGCATCTACCTCACCACCGCCGTTCAATGGCGACATGATTCCACGAAGTCCTGTTCCCTCGCTGTACTTCCACTCTGCTCCACCTTCGTAAATCGCGTGGTTTGGACACTCTGGTTCGCATGCACCGCAGTTGATGCATTCGTCTGTAATCATTATTGCCATATTCTGCTATTTATCTGAATTCAACCTTAATTTCGCATGCAAATTTAATACACCTACGATGAATTCAACCTTAGAACAGCGAATTCAAACATTTGTTCAGCTGGGACAGGCTCTACAGCACTTTTCAACCAAGCAAGAATGGCCTGGTTATACTTGCGGATTAACTGAAGAGGAGTTCAACGGAGTGAATGACGTGATTGAATCGGCATTTACATTTAACGGTTGGTTTACCGCTGCTAATGTTCGTCAAGCCCTTTCGGCCTGGGCGAATGAGCTGACTGCCGACAAATTAATGACATGGACAAAGGACCATTCCTATGCCACTTCGCCTAAAACCATTGCAGTTATCTGCGCAGGAAATATTCCTGGCGTTGCTTTTCACGATATTCTATCTGTTCTTATTTCAGGACATAAGCTTCTGATAAAATTGAGCTCAGACGACCCTATAATTATTCCTGCGCTACTTAAAATTGCTGGAAAGTTTGAAAATGATTTCGAATTGAATTATTCTTTTTCAAAAGGAAAATTAGAAAACTTCGATGCTGTTATTGCCACAGGGAGCAATTCCACTGCTGTTCATTTCCAT
>JBIKVX010000113.1:0-6512 GCA_044356625.1 Flavobacteriales bacterium
TGTGAATTCAGCCAACAAATTATGAAACTGAAAGACAAAACCGAGATGCAAATTTCTAAAGCGAGCGAGTTCTCGTTGTTTCAATTGAAAGGGATTCACTCCATCGATAGCTACCGTTCCCTTGTCTGGATTATCCAATGTGCCAAGGATTTGCAACAGCGTTGTTTTACCTGCTCCGCTTGCCCCGACGATGGATACAATTTCACTTTTTTGAATGTCTAACGAAACGTTATTCAATACTTGAACCTTTCCGTATCCCTTATAAATTCCCGATGCATGAATCATGGCACAAAGATGAGCAAAAACTTCGTCATTATTTAGTACATTCGCGTCGCAAATATTGAACTATGAACATTCACGAATATCAAGGAAAAAGTATCCTTTCACAATTTGGCGTAACCGTGCAACGCGGTTACATTGCTAGCACCCCTGAAGAAGCAACTATCGTTGCTGAAAAATTGCAAGCTGAAACAGGAACCGGCTGGTTTGTTGTGAAGGCGCAGATTCACGCAGGTGGACGCGGAAAAGGAGAAGTAATTGAAACAGGATCTCGCGGTGTTGTTTTAGCGAAAGGTCTTGGCGAAGTTGCTGAAAAAGCGAAAGGCATTTTAGGCGGACACTTGGTTACCCTTCAAACCAAAGCTGAAGGCAAATTGGTTCAAACCGTTTATGTTGCTGAAGACGTTTATTCTCCGGGTGCTTCTGAGCCTCGCGAGTTTTACATGAGTATTTTATTAGACCGCGCTGCGGGAAGAAACGTTATTGTTTACTCTCCAGATGGCGGAATGAATATTGAAGAAGTTGCTGAAAAAACGCCTGAGCGTATTTTCAAAGAAGTGGTTGATCCTATGACTGGCGTGACCGATTTCCAAGGAAGAAACATTGCTTTCAACCTAGATCTTTCTGGCACTGCATTCAAGGAAATGATTGCTTTCACGAAGAAATTGTACAATGCTTACGTAGGTTGCGACGCATCTATGTTTGAAATTAACCCCGTTTTAAAAACTTCTGACGACCGCATTCTTGCTGTTGATGCAAAAGTTACTCTTGATGGGAACGGATTGTTCCGTCATCCTGAGTATGCTGCTATGCGAGACACTACAGAAGAAGATCCGATTGAAGTTGAAGCTGGCGAAGCTGGTTTGAACTACGTGAACTTAGATGGAAATGTAGGTTGTATGGTGAACGGTGCAGGTTTAGCTATGGCTACAATGGACATCATTAAGTTAAGCGGCGGAGAGCCTGCAAACTTCCTAGATGTTGGAGGTACTGCAGATGCGAAGCGCGTTGAAACTGCATTCAGAATGATACTTCGCGACACGACCGTGAAAGCGATTTTAGTAAATATTTTTGGTGGAATTGTGCGTTGCGATCGTGTTGCACAAGGTGTTGTAGATGCTTACAAAAACATTGGAGACATTCAAGTTCCAATTATTGTTCGTCTTCAAGGAACCAACGCTGTTGAAGCGAAAAAATTAATTGACGAATCTGGATTAGCTGTTCACTCTGCCATTACGCTTCAAGAAGCGGCTGATGCAGTGAAGGCTGTATTGAATGCCTAATTCAACATGTCGAACAAAGAAGATAAAATAAACGCGTTCAACCCCAACAGTGCGGGTCTGGCGGAGAGTCAAATGTTTGGATTACCATTCACCATTGACGAAAGTGATATTGTTCTTCTTCCTGTTCCATGGGAGGTTACCGTAAGCTACGGCGGCGGTGCTTCTGAAGGCCCAGAGCATATTTTCGAATCGAGTCTTCAAGTCGATCTTCATCATCCTGAATTTCCTGAATTGTGGAAAAAAGGCATTGCCATGCTCGAACAAAACGGAGCACTTCATTCAAGAAGCAATTCGTTGAAAGAAAAAGCGGAAGAAATTATTTCTGCTTGGGAAGAAGGTGAGAAAATTGAAGACAACGATGAACTTGTAGAAATACTTCGAGAGATTAATGACAGCTGTGCCGATATGGTTCAGTATGTTGCTGAACAAACCAAGAAGTGGTTAGACGCTGGAAAAACCGTTGGATTAATTGGTGGTGATCACAGCACTCCACTTGGATATCTTCAGACTTTATCTGAGCGTTATGAGAACTTCGGAATACTTCACGTAGATGCGCACATGGACTTGCGTGAGGCCTATGAAGGGTTCACCTATTCTCATGCGTCTATCATGTACAATGCCCTTCAATTTCCACAAATAACCAAATTGGTTCAAGTGGGGATTCGTGATTTCTGTAAGGAAGAAAACGATCGTGTGGTGAATTCAAACGGAAGAATCGTTGTTCACACCGACGCTGAAATTCAACGTGCAGCGTTCGAAGGAGAATTGTGGAAAGAGCGTTGTAATGCCATTATTGACGCACTTCCTAACGATGTATATATTAGCTTCGACATCGACGGATTAGATCCAACCCTTTGTCCGAATACAGGAACACCTGTCCCAGGTGGACTTTCATTCCAACAAGCGTTGTATTTATTGAGTCAATTGAAAGCCAAGAAGAACATCATTGGCTTCGACTTAGTAGAAGTTGCTCCAGGCGAAGACGATTGGAACGGCAACGTTGGTGCGCGTTTGCTTTACCACATGTGTGGTGTTGCTGCGAAGTAATTTTACCCCTCAGACTTAATAACTTTCAGAATATCTTCATGATTTTGTGGAAGGTAGTTCGTTGCAATATCCCATAAAATCTCATAGTCTATTCCAAAATATTCGTGAGAAATTCTATTTCTCAATCTATACATTTCATCCCAAGGAATATTCTGATATTTCAATTTGATATTTTGCGGAACATTTTTGCTTGCCTCGCCGATAACCTCGAAATTTCGAATAACAGCATCAACGGTCTTGTAATCCCATTTGAATTGTTGAAAATCTAGATTTGCAATATATTCTTGCACTCGACTCATTGAAAGAGGGATGTCTTCCAAGTACAATACAGGGTCTCTATCGCTCGGTTTCAAACGTAATGAACTTGAGTTAATATCGAATCCTTAATTCTTTCTTTCAAAGCACTCGCAGTCACCAAATCAATAGGAATTCCAAATGCTTGCTCCAAATACTTTTCTAGTTCAAAAAACTTCCAGCCTATCGGTTTAGAAAACTCCACTAAAATATCTAAGTCGCTGTTTTCATTTTGTTGCCCAGTAACGAAAGAACCAAAAAAGCCTATACGACAAACATTAAAATTGCTTGCCAATTCTGGTTTAATCTTTCTGAGATTCTGTTCTATTTCTAGTCGAGACAACATAAATGCAAGTTAATGAATTTATTCTAACTACTCTTCCTTAATGAATTATACTCCACCTGAATTTCTTGCGGTGGGTTGAAATAGCCATAGGCTACGTGCGGAAACTCTTCTCTGATTTTATCCAATACAGTTCTAACCCCCATGCCTTCTGGCAATTCCGTCACACCAATTTTTCCTAAATACCAATCGGGATCAATGTTGAAGTTGCGCCATTGAATCATACTGATGTCGGTATGCTTAATGAAATTTCGCAATGCTTCGTATTCTTCCGGATGGTCTGTCATTCCTGGGAATGTGAAGTAGTTGATGCTCGCCCATCCGCCGTATTGACGAACAATTCGAGCCGATTCAACAATATCTTCAAACTTGTAATTGTTCGGCAAATAATACGCTTCATATATGTTTTTGCGAAGCGAATTCGTACTTACGCGTATGCTGTCTAATCCGACTTTCATTAACTCTTCCACCGCCTTCGGCTTGCTACCGTTGGTGTTCAAGTTAATGATTCCACGCTTGGTGTGCTTTCGCAATTCAATAATAACATCGCGAATGGTTTGCCAAACGAGCAACGGCTCGCCTTCACAACCTTGTCCGAAACTTATAATTGGACGCTCAGCGTTCATCAAATGTGGCAATGTGTATTCCACAATTTCCGCTACAGTTGGAATGAAATCTAAGCGATCTTGAGGCGATGTTAATTCATGCTCTTCCGGTTGAAAAGAAATGCAACCCAAGCAATTACTGTTGCATGCGGGGCTTACAGGAATAGGCGCTTCCCATCTTCCCATGAAGAAATTACGTGCAGCAGGACAGCAGTATTTCAAACTGCAATTGTTTCCTAAATGCTGAACCAATCTGTTGTTCGGATGCTCTTCCAAACGCTTGCGCGTTACTTCCCAAATGTGCTCGCGATCGAAATTTTCCAAATCTTGACGCGCGTCTGCATCAATGCGCACAGCCGTTGTATAAAACTTACCATCGTACCAACCCACTGCAGTGTATGCATAAAGCGGAAGTGTTGGTGCATCTTGTTCGTCTGTTCCGAATGCTGCTGAATACAACTGCGTATAGGCAGGCGCATTCAAACTTGCCACGGCTTGAATGTTTTCGTGACATTCCATTTCGCCCGTTTCAACGCTAAGTCCATACGGACGTCTCCCAGGTAAAGTGAACAAATCACTTCCGAATGGAAGTTCAATAAAATCTTCGGGTGTCAGCGGATAAACATTATATCCCGATCTGCCTACCGCTTCAAAATTCGTGTCTTCAAAAATATTTCCTTCAGCATCGGCGTATACCATGAAAGGGACTTCCTTCGGATGAATTGATTTTTTCATGTTGCAAAAGTACATTCTATCTTTGTGAAATATGCGCATAACATTTTTAGGAACAGGAACAAGTCAGGGTGTACCACTCATCTCTTGCAAATGTGCAGTTTGTGCTTCTACTGACGAACGCGACAAACGCTTGAGAAGCGCCGTAGCATTAACCATTGGCGAGCAATACATTGTTATTGATTCGGGACCTGATTTCAGACAACAAATGCTACGCGACAATGCTACGCATCTAGACGCCATTGTTTTCACGCATGAACACAAAGATCACATTGCAGGACTTGACGATGTGCGCGCTTTTAATTTCACAATGGGACAACCTGTAAATGTCTACTGCACTGAACAAGTAGAAGAGGCATTGCGCAGAGAATTTCATTACGCGTTTTCAGAAAAAAAATATCCCGGAGTTCCTGAAATTATTTTGAATCGAATTGAAAATTCCCCTTTCAACATAAACGGAATAACCTTTACACCTATTGAAGTGCTGCATTTCAAAATGAAAGTCTTCGGATTCCGCATTGGAAATTTCACTTATATCACCGATGCAAATTTCATTTCGGAAGAAGAAATTCAAAAAGTCATTGGAAGTGAAATCCTTGTGTTGAATGGCCTTCGTAAGGAAGCCCACCCTTCTCATTTTACGTTCGACGAAGCCCTTGAACTTATCGCGCGCATTCAGCCTAAGCAAGCCTATCTCACTCACATTAGCCATCAACTTGGAAAGCATGCCGTCGTTACCGCTGAGCTGCCCGCAAATGTTCATTTAGCCTACGACGGATTAACGCTTGAATTGGATTAAACTCTCTTACTTTTGCATTAAATATTCACCATGAAAAAACTAGCATTCTTATTTATAGCTTTCAGCCTATTGACAGTTTCTGCTGTTGCTCAAAAATCAGGTAAAAACAAAGTGAAATCATACGGCGAAGCATTCACCGCCGAAAATGTTATTTCGATTTCAGAACTTCAAGAAAAAATGAAAACTGAAACGCGCTTTGCTTGTGTGTTTGAAGGAAGTATTGTTCAGACGTGTCAGAAGGCAGGATGTTGGATGGAAGTGTCAATGCCTTCAGGCGATGGTATGACTGTATTCATGAAAGACCACGCTTTCGCGGTTCCATTGGAGAAGTGTGAAGGAAAGAAAACGTATGTGAAAGGAGAAGCCTATTTCAAAGAGTTGACGGTTGCTTATTTGCAACACTTGGCGGAAGACGCTGGGAAGTCGAAAGAAGAAATTGCAAAAATCACTGAGCCACAAAAAAAATTGGTCTTCAATGCCAGTGGCGTGCAAATCGTTGAAGGTGGAAAAGGCGGAAAGAGAACATTGAAGGGCGAAAACTGCGCACATTGAGTTTACTTCCCAACCCAGTAGTATTTACTTTATCGAATGGAATTCGTGTGGTTCACCAACCCATGGATCGCGATGTTGCCCATTGTGGATTAATGATCGCAGCTGGAAGTCGCGATGAAGAAGAAGATGAACATGGCTTAGCCCATTTTCTAGAACACTGTTTTTTCAAGGGAACCAAGACTAGAAAGAATCATCATATTCTCTCGAGGCTAGACGCTGTCGGCGGAGAATTAAATGCTTTCACCGCGAAAGAAGAGACTTGGATTCATGCTTCCATGTTGAAAGAGCATTACGAAAGAGCCATTGAACTGATTGCAGACATTACGTTTCACCCTTCATTTCCTGCTGAAGAAATAGAAAAAGAAAAAGAAGTTATTATCGATGAGTTGAACAGTTATTTCGACAGTCCGAGTGAAATGATTTTCGAAGAGTTCGAAGAACATTTATTCGGTAAGCATGCCATTGGACGAAGTATTCTGGGTACGAAAGAAAGTATCAATGCAGTGAAGCGTTCAAACCTTGAACGTTTCCGCAAACGGAATTTAACAGCAGAACAATTGGTATTTTCTTCCGCTGGA
>JBIKVX010000114.1:0-6494 GCA_044356625.1 Flavobacteriales bacterium
AAATTATTCCGGCAGCATTAAGATATCAAAGTGAGTTAATTCAAAATGTAACAGGAATGAAGGTCATTCTTGCCGCGAAGGAATTCAAGACATTAACGAAGACACAATTGGACTTAATTACCGAGATTTCTCAACACGTCAACGGTTTGAAAGCTTGTACAGAAGGAATTGTATTGGAGCAGAGCAAAGTGAATCACAGCAATACAGAGAAAATGGCAGATATATATTGCCATAAGATCAAGCCGTTGATGGACGCTGCGCGTGATGCCGCTGATGCCTTGGAGCAGATTGTTGACGACAACACTTGGCCAATACCGAAAATGCGTGAGCTTTTGTTCACTTGCTAAGGGATTAGAGATATTTTCGATTTTGTAGGGAAAATTGACAATTTTGATTATTTTCGCAATTACTAACTTTTAACTAGACTAAAACATCGCGTATGAGATTTTTCAAATCTATCTTGGTTTTGTTTGTTTGTTTGTCATTGGCGACATTGGCAAATGCTCAGAATAAAAAGATTAAACAAGCAGATATCGAGTTTGCAGGGCAGGGCTATAACAATGCCGCGAAATTGTATATAGGAGAAGTTACTAAAATCAAGAACATCGATGAAAAAGCCCGAGTTCTCTACAACATTGCAGAATGCTACAGGAATACTAAGCGTTATGGAATGAGTCTAGATTACTATTACAAGGCCATTAATGCTAAATACGATAAGAAAACAGCAGATGTTTATTTGAACTATGGTATTGCGCTGCAAGAGATGGAGCGTTTAGAAGATGCAATTGTTCAATATAATAAATACAAAGAACGCGGAGGTAACGCAGCTATGGCAGATATGCGAATTCAAACCTGCTCCAATGCTGCGGCAGCGAAAAAATCGAATTTGAAATCTCGCTATGTTGTAGAGAATGTGGAGAAGTTAAATACAACTGAAGAAGATTTCGGATTGGCCTACGCTTCAAAAAAATGGGATGAATTTGTATTCACCTCATCTAGAAAGGAATCTCAAGGAAATGAACTAAATCCAATTAGCGGAGATGAATTTAAAGATGTTTTTGTGGTGAAGATGGACAAGAAATTCCAATTCCAAAGTGCCCCTTTACCAGCAAGCCTTACTGTAAATACGGAAGCACATGAAGCGGCTGGAGCTTTTGACAAAGATTATAAAACCATGTTTTTCACTCGTTGTGGGTTCGATAAGAAAGGTAGAATGGGCTGTGATATTTACACAGCGAACAAGCAAGGTGAAAACTTTTCGGCTGCCACAATTATTGATATTATCAACAGAGAATCGGACGATTCAACGCGCGTTGGACAGCCTTGTCTTTCCGCAGATGAGCAATGTTTGATTTTTGCTTCGAATATGCCTGGGGGAAAAGGAGGAAGAGATTTGTGGTACATGACTTTTGATAAGAAAGCCAAGACATGGGGAAACCTAACTAACCTGTCTTCAGTAAATACTCCTGGTGATGAATACTATCCTTATTTCGGTGAAGACGGAACGCTTTATTTTGCTTCAAACGGTTACCCAGGATTAGGTGGTCTTGATATTTTCAAGGCAAAGAAAACCGGAGAAATGACCTACGCAGATGTAACAGCAATGCCAGCACCGATAAATTCGTCATCGGATGACTTCGCATTTATTATCGATAAGAAACCAGTCGTTGACAATGTATTGATGGAAGGGATTTTCGCATGTTACATTTCTTCTAATCGTCCAGGCGATGAAAGAGCGAAGAGCAAGGGTAAGGATGATATCTGGCACATCTACGAACGTCCATTGGAGTTTACTATGACAGGAACTGCTTACGATGAGTCTACAGGAACAACTTTGACTGGATGCAAGGTCACTATTGTAGGTACAGATGGTTCAACCTATAATTTGGTAACTGATGCAAGCGGAAGTTTCTTCTTGGATAAGACAAAAGTTAAATTAGAAACAAAGTACACCGTAGACATTCAGAAAGAAAATTATATCGGAACCGCCGATAAGTTCTCTACGAAAGGTGCAAAGGAATCTACAAACTATCAACAAGATTACTTCTTAATTCCTGTTGAAATTGGAAAAGAATACCCAATGCCAACCGTATTGTATCCTTTCACGAAAACTGAATTGCTAATCAACGATGAAGTGAACAGTGCCGATTCATTGAGCTATTTGTTGAACATTCTTACTGAAAACCCAACATTTGTTGTTCAGTTAGAATCTCATACAGATGCTCGTGGCGATAATCCAAGTAACGAGAGACTTTCTCAAGGTCGTGCTGAAACATGCGTTAGATACTTAACATCCAAAGGTATTGCTGCTGACCGATTAATTGCAAAAGGAAAAGGTGAAACTGAGCCGCGCATAATTAAAGAGGGTGATCGTCTTTCAGGAGAAACTTTTGCAGAATTTCCTGCGGGAACGAATTTAGATGAAGCCTTTATTAATTCATTAACGGATAATGATGCACGTGAGCGTGCGCATCAATTGAATCGTCGTACAACGTTCAGAATATTAAGAACGGACTACGTTCCAAGGAAATAGCATTAAAACAAACGAAAGGGCTGACACTCGCTGTCAGCCCTTTTTATTTATATATGAGTCAAGCCGAAAACAGATACAATAGCAGAGGAGTAAGCGCTTCCAAGGAAGATGTGCATGCTGCAATTAAAAATTTAGACAAAGGACTTTTTTCAAAGGCCTTTTGTAAAATTGTACCCGATTATCTTACCGGAAGCGAGGAGCACTGCATTGTTATGCATGCCGACGGTGCGGGCACAAAGTCATCACTAGCATACATTTATTGGAAAGAAACAGGAGATCTATCTGTGTGGAAGGGAATTGCGCAAGACGCAATTGTCATGAATCTAGATGATCTTTTGTGCGTAGGGGCAATTGATAATATTTTGTTGAGCAGCACCATCGGAAGAAATAAAAATCTTGTTCCTGGTGAAGTTATCTCAGCAATCATTTCCGGAACAGAGGAACTTTGCAATGAACTTGAAAAGCACGGAGTAAAGATTCATACAACAGGCGGAGAAACAGCCGATGTGGGCGATTTAGTTCGAACCATCATTGTGGATTCTACAGTTGTTTGTCGCATGCGCAGAGACGAAGTCATTGACAATGCAAACATTGCTCCCGGACAAGTCATTGTTGGTTTGGCTTCCTACGGACAAACAACCTATGAATCTGAATACAATGGAGGAATGGGAAGTAACGGTCTTACGTCTGCCCGACATGATGTGTTCTACAACGGTATTACCTCTAAATATCCAGAATCTTTCGATAGTGCTATTCCAAAAGATTTGGTTTATTCAGGGTCATATACACTTACAGATTACGTCCACGATGCGGAATTGAACGCAGGAAAACTGGTTCTTTCACCAACAAGAACGTACGCTCCAATAGTGAAAAGAATTCTTGCGAATCGAAGAAATAAAATCAAAGGAATGGTTCATTGCAGTGGGGGTGGACAAACGAAAGTTCTTCACTTCACCAACAACGTGCACATTGTGAAAGACAACTTGTTCGCGATTCCGCCATTGTTTAAAATGATTCAAGAAGAATCGAAAACACCTTGGCAGGAAATGTACAAGGTCTTCAACATGGGACACCGCATGGAGTTCTATACTGATGAAGAGACTGCGTTGGAGATAATCAATTACGCTGATCAGTTTGGATGCGCAGCACAGATCATTGGACGTGTTGAAGCAGGAGAAGGAAACACATTGGAAATTCGTTCCGAGCACGGAACATTTCAATTTTAAATCGAAAGCATGGAGTTAATAGATCGTTTGTCGGCTATTTCAGACAGATACAGTGAAGTGGGAAAGAGCATTACTGACCCAACGGTTATCGCCGATATGAAAAAATATCCAACGCTCATGCGCGAATACCGCGAGTTGGAAAAAATTAATATCGTTTACCTCGAATACAAAAAAGCGCTCGACGATTTGAAAGGCGCGAAAGAAATTCTGTACAGCAACGAAAGCGCCGACCTGAAGGAAATGGCGCAAGAAGAGTATAACGAGTTGTCTCCGAAGATTGTTGAAATGGAAGAGGCCATTAAGTTTATTCTTATCCCGAAGGATCCTGAAGATACCAAAAACGTTATTGTGGAAATCCGTGCGGGGACTGGTGGAGACGAAGCTTCTATTTTTGCCGGTGACCTTTATAAAATGTACACCCGTTACATTCAAGACAGAGGATGGAAAATTGAAGTGTTGAATTTGAGTGAAGGAACCATGGGCGGATTCAAAGAGGTTTCGTTTAAGGTCGAAGGAGATGAAGTGTATGGCACCATGAAGTTTGAAAGTGGTGTACACCGCGTACAGCGTGTTCCAGCAACGGAGACGCAAGGACGTGTTCATACATCGGCGGCAACTGTTGCAGTTATGCCTGAGGCAGAAGAATTTGACGTAGTCATAAACATGTCAGATATTCGCAGAGATACTTATCGCGCAAGCGGTGCGGGCGGACAACACGTAAACAAAACGGAATCTGCTGTGCGTTTGACCCACCTTCCAACCGGAGTTGTTGTTGCTTGTCAAGAAGGACGTAGCCAACACGAGAACTTAGACAAAGCAATGACCATGCTTCGCTCAAGAATCTTCGAAGCGGAAGTGAATCGCAGACACGAGGAGCGTTCACGTATGCGAAAGTCTTTGGTGAGTACGGGTGACCGCAGCGCGAAGATTAGAACTTACAACTATCCCCAAGGACGTGTGACAGATCACAGAATAAATTTGACGTTATACAATCTAGATGCTGCTATGAATGGTGAAATAGCTGAAGTCATTGAAGCGTTGAAATTAGCAGAGAATACAGAGAAACTCAAAGAAGGAAACTCATAAGATGAATAAAGCAAAATTAGTAGAGCTCATTCGTTCAAGAAAAAGTTTCTTGTGCGTTGGATTGGATACAGACCCATCCAAGCTTCCTGCGGGCGTTAGCGCGCTTGAATTCAATAAGGCGATAATTGATGCGACAAGAGAGTTTGCCGTTGCTTACAAGCCTAATTTAGCGTTTTACGAAGCCATGGGAAGACAGGGTTGGGATATACTTGAGGAAACCGTTGCGTATATTGGAAGCGAACACTTCACCATAGCAGATGCTAAACGCGGAGACATTGGAAATACTTCAAGCTATTACGCGAAAGCATTTTTTGAAACATACGGATTCGACAGTATCACAGTGGCTCCGTACATGGGTAAGGACAGTGTTTCACCGTTCTTGCAATTTCAAGACAAGTGGGCAATTGTTTTAGCCCTTACTTCAAACGAAGGATCGAAAGATTTTCAAACTCAGAAAATAGGCGAGGAGTATCTTTTTGAAAAAGTACTTCGCGACGTTGCGTCATGGGGAACCGACGAGAACACCATGTTCGTAGTTGGCGCTACCAAAGCAGAAAGCCTAGCACAGATTCGTCAAATTATTCCGAATCACTTCTTACTTGTTCCTGGCGTTGGCGCTCAAGGAGGAAGTTTGCAAGAAGTGGTGAAATATGGAATGAACAGCGAAGTTGGATTGTTAGTGAACGCTAGCCGTTCTATCTTGTATGCTTCTTCTGGTGCGGATTTCGCTAATGCTGCTGCGGCCGAAGCGAAGAAGATGCAAGAAGAGATGGCGGTTTATTTGTGATCTTCCCCGAATCTATTTACTTATAGAAGTAGTGCTCCATCCAGTGTCCCCATTCAGAATACCATACCAATTCTTTCGTAGTCGGCATTAGTATGAACATGTGGGGCTGATTGCTTATGGAAAAGGTGAAGATGTAATTCCCTTCCTCGTCGAGCTCTATATGCTCAATGTCAATTGGGGTAATCTCTTTCGTTTTAAGATCGTTAATGGTTATCGTCCCTTCATTGTACATAGGGTCATTCAAATGAATCTCGATTTTAATTTTTGTTGAAGCTGCTTTCTTTGCTTCACACGTATATTCCTCTGTGTAGTTATAATACACATCTTGGCCTTCATTACAGGTCTGCGTTTGGAAAACGATATATTCAGTTGTTCCTCTTTGAATGGGGTGATCAGAATCATAAGAAAGAGTTGCAGGCTCTTCGAATTCAGATTCTTGGTATTCTTCAGAAACACCTTCAGTTTCGCCTTGAGCCATAGAGGCAAAAGAAATCACTAAAAAGAAAGACAGTAAAAATGTTTGTTTCATTTTGAATTTTATTTGATTGTGAATATACATACTATTGGAATAGTTTTGTTAGGTTTCAACTTGATTTACTTTCTGTAATCCTTCACCATACAATACGTCTTAAAACCACTCACTACCCGTTCTTCATGAACACGAAATCCAATGCGTTCGTAAACGCGTTTGTTTTTCTCAATGGTCGTTTCAACCAAAATGGGTAATTGCTTTTCTTGTTGAAATTGAAATAGCGCGTTTCGCAATTCGAAGATTGCTCCGTGTCCGCGTACCGATTTTCGAACAGCCAAGTAACTGCAATGAATGTAGTTTTCCCATTGTGAATGAAAGCGTTTAACTTCT
>JBIKVX010000115.1:0-6481 GCA_044356625.1 Flavobacteriales bacterium
TTCTCAGGGAGCGACGATGCAGTGACCCCTCCTGCGGATAATCATCAGCCCATTTACGATGGAACCAGTGCAGGCTGTAAAACGTTTGTTTCATTAACCGGAGGTTCGCATTGCGGGTACATCGATGCAGGTACATTGTGCGATTTTGGAGAACCATTTGGGGGAAGTTTAGCAAGGACAGATCAGCAAGAAGCTTATCTAACTTTGATGACCGCTTGGCTTCGTTACTTTCTAAATGCGGAATGTGTTGAAGCGATTTACACCGATTATGTAATGTCGCATTCCTTTGTCGTAGCAGACCCGCTGGCAGCATGCATGCTTTGTGGAAATGTCGATGATTCAAATAAAATTGGAATGCGCATGATGCCCAATCCTTCCAACGGTTCGTTCGAGGTGCAGTGGAAAGAAGATGCTTTCCAGTTCATAGAAATTTTGGACGTTACGGGGAAAATTATTTGGAGTGAAAAGGTTCTTCAACAATATCGCGTGAAAGTAAATGAAGCACTTTGTTCTGGTATTTATTTGGTGAAACTTTCCAACGAAAAGTCAAGTGTTACACAAAAACTAATTGTGAATTAAGAAACGAATAACCCCGCATTTGCGGGGTTATCTTTGTGCGCCCACCTGGGCTCGAACCAGGGACCCACAGATTATGAGTCTGTTGCTCTAACCAACTGAGCTATAGGCGCGGGACGGCAAATTTAAGAATAATGCATCTTTGTACAACATGAAAATATTCATAAAAAACATAAAATCTCTCTACGGGACTCATTCTCAGGAAGTCTCATCTGTGAAAGGAGCGAATATGAATGTGCTTCCATGTATTGAAAATGCATGGTTGGCAGTGGAGAACGGAACCATCGCAGCTTTCGGTTCAATGGATGAATTTGATGGGATAGAAGATTGGCGCGATTTAACAGTCATTGATGCGGCTGGAAAGTATGTTCTTCCCGGATGGTGCGACAGTCACACGCATACTGTGTTCGCGGCTTCGCGTGCCGATGAGTTTGAAGATCGATTAAACGGATTGACATACGAGGAAATAGCTAATCGTGGTGGTGGGATTTTAAATAGCGCAAAGAAACTCGCTTCTATGAGCGAAGAGGATTTGTTTCAATCGGCATTTGAACGTTTAAATGTGATGATGCAACAGGGAACCGCTGCTGTTGAAATTAAAAGCGGATACGGCCTCAATGAAGAGAACGAATTGAAAATGCTTCGCGTTATCAAACGATTAAAATCGGAGCATCCCATGGAGATTAAATCGACTTTCTTAGCATTGCACGCCATTCCCCTTGAATATAAAAATCGAGTAGATGAATTTGTAGACGTTATGGTGAATGAAGTTCTGCCGAAAGTGGCTGCCGAAGAACTAGCCGATTTTGCAGATGCTTTTTGTGAAGAAGGATATTTCTCTGTGGCGCAAATGAATCAATTAATAGACGCTGCTCAAGTGCTAGGAATTCCCGCTAAGGTGCACGTAAATCAATTTAATGTCATTGGTGGAGTAGGTGCCGCGGTGAAACGAAATGCGCGCAGTGTTGATCATCTGGAAGAACTAACCGAAGAGGATTTAAATGTTCTGTTGGAAGGAAATACAATGCCCGTATCACTTCCAGCGTGTTCTTTCTTTTTGCGAATTCCATACACGCCAGCTCGAAAAATAATCGATGCCGGTTTGCCAATCGCTTTAGCAACCGACTTCAATCCCGGTTCTTCCCCTTCAGGAAATATGAATTTCGTGAACAGTCTCGCTTGCATTCAGCAGCGCATGCTTCCCAATGAAGTAATTAATGCATCAACTCTGAATGGGGCTTTCGCTATGGATGTACAAGATATGCTAGGTAGTATTGCAGTTGGAAAGAAGGCATCCTTCATCATAACAAAACCATTGAATTCATTGGCTGAATTGTTCTATTACTTCGGCGAAAACAACATAGACCAAGTAATTGTTGAAGGAAAAATTGTAGAGGGAAAAGCTAATTAACTTCGCGACATGGCTGGAAACACGTTTGGAAATTTATTTCGTCTTACCACATTTGGTGAATCCCACGGTCCTGCTATTGGCGGTGTCGTTGACGGTTGTCCTGCGGGAGTTGTCATTGATGAAGTTTTTATTCAGATTGAATTGGATCGAAGAAAGCCGGGGCAAAGTGATCTCACCACTTCAAGAAAAGAATCAGATCGCGTTCAAATTCTTTCAGGTGTTTTGAATGGAATAGCTACTGGTGCGCCCATAGGTTTTATCATTCAAAATGAAGATCATAATTCTAGCGACTACGATAATTTGAAAGATGTATTCCGCCCTGGTCATGCCGATTATACTTGGCAAGAGAAGTTTGGAATTCGTGATCATAGAGGTGGTGGAAGAAGCTCGGCAAGAGAGACGGCATGTCGTGTGGTTGCAGGAGCAATTGCGAAATCAGTTTTAAACCGAATGAACATTCGGGTGGTGGCGTACGTGAGCAGTGTACATAAAATTATGGTGCCTGTGACTTATGATAAATTGAATCTCGATTTAGTCTATAGCTCCCTCATTCGTTGTCCACATGATGAAACAGCTGTTCGAATGGAAGCTGCAATTCGTCAAGCCAAAGATGAGAAAGACAGTCTCGGTGGAATTATTACTTGCGTTGCAAGCGGCGTTCCTTCCGGATGGGGAGAACCTGTATTCGATAAGCTGCATGCGCAATTGGGACACGCCATGCTTTCCATAAATGCGGTTAAAGCTTTTGAAATCGGAGACGGATTTTCTTCCACATTAAGAAAAGGAAGTGAGAACAACGATTCCCTTCAAACCAATCATGACGGTGGAATACAAGGTGGTATTTCAAACGGAAAAGACATTGTGTGCAAAATTGCTTTCAAGCCAACTAGCACCATAGGAAAAAAACAAATCGCACGCGATTCAAACAATCAAGAAGTTGAATTAGAAGCGGCTGGAAGACACGATCCATGTGTTCTTCCGCGTGCAGTAGCAATTGTTGAAGCTATGGCAGCGATAACGTTGTTAGACGCTGCATTGCTTTCTAGAACTAATAAAGTCTAGTTTATTCAACAATCAACTTCACCGTTGAACTGTTGTTGTTGTCTTGCACTTTCACGAAATAAACTCCGGCACTTATTCCATTCAAGTCAATGTCTATTGAACTTGCTTTATCTGAACGATTGATTCTCTCTTGCTTACAAACTTGTCCTTGTATGTTGTAAATCGAATACGTCAAGCGTTCATCAAACCCATTCGCAATGAGTTTAACTTTTTGCTTGGCGGGATTAGGCATCAGTAGAATTTGTGTTGCATTGGCTTGCTCTTCTTCTACACCAACAAGATTTGTATTCCAATAAAAATATTGTTCAATCTCAGCGCCAAAGTCATTTTCAAATTGCTTGAAATAAGCACCTGCCGCTCGGTCTAGATTGCAGTAACCATTTCCATCGTTGTTGGCGAAAAACGAAAGCCCGTCTCCACCTGTGTCTGTAATCTTAAAGCGGTAGCAACCTGCGTTTAATTGAAGGGTGTCTCTGTGAGTGGTGTTGGCTTGAGTGAAAGATCGAGTGAACAAAGGGTTGTCGTTGATGTCGTAGAGCGTATATGCGCTTTCCCAGTACGATGCGTTCGTTCTAAAAATGATAATGAGTTTGTTGTTATCGGTGTTCGGCAAATAAGAATAGACAGGAGGACGAGTAAATGCAGATTCAGCGTGGTTATTCGAAGGGTTGTTATCTGCACCATCGGCGCTTTCACCAAGATCAATAAAGAATCTTCCAGTTGTGGAAGTTGCATTCCAAAGAGCAGGATCGCTGTAGGTTAATTCAACCTCTTCACTTTCCATAAAGCCAAGGTTTCCACTCCAAGTATAGACTTCTGTCGCACCGCCAATAACACCATAGGAAATCTTAACATCGGTTAAGGGTTGTGATCCTTTGTTGCGCAAAACGAATTTCGGATTGTCGCAAATGGGATTCCAACGCGAATGGTTTTCCCAATTGCTCGGGGCAAGAACTTGTTCAATCTCGGGGTCGTGTGCATGGTTTTTTGCACCGTAATAAATCATTTGACTTTCCGTAACATAGTTGCCGTAAGGATCGGTAGTGATGTTGTATTCAGCGCTAACTGTATTGTTTTGAACGAAGGGAGTCAATTCGAATTCTTCAGTTTTTCCCTCCATTCCTGGGCACCATCCTGCGCGTGCATAGATCCACGTTCCGCCTTGAGGAAATAATGGGTTCTTGTCACAGTCGTGCATAATTTCCCAACTGAATGTTGGGCTTCCATTTACATTAATCGAGTGCGTGTTGTAGCAGAACTCACCGCAGTTGTTGGCATCGTTTCCGAATCCATGTCCAGTTAATGTGGTTCGAAGTTTCAATTCACTTTCGTTGGGTTGAAGTGTGAATGTCTTTTCATTTACCGCGTTGTTAAATCCACCAAGGCCATAGTTTCCTTGCCATACGTTCGCAATTCGCTTCACATCACGTGCGGGAGTTCCTTCAATGAATACAAATTTCAAATCTAGAAGTTCTTGCCAGTTTCCTGCTTCAAGCTGAACACTGTCGCGAAGCAAGTTTGCGAAATCGGTTACATCATAAATCCATGTCCAACCGTCGCCCAAATCCAATTGAATTCCATACGGAGTAATGAATCTGCCCAACTCATAGCGATTCACAACATCGAATGGAGCGCCATAATAGAAGAGAGTGTCGTTCGTTAAGATCTCGTCTTCAGCAGCAAATGTGCTGTCGATCTTTGCACCAGTTGCGCTGTATGTGAACTGCCAACGCGACAAGTAAGTCGTTCCAATGTTTAGAATTTGCGGATTGTGATTCACAATCTCATATTCGATTTTTGAAATGGGCGCATCAGATACTTCAACATTAATTGTATTCGTTGTTTGCGCAGTTGTTAAGGTATTTCCTTGAGTAAAATATGTTTTAGGTCTGAAGTCCAATGCTTGAGCCCCCTGAGTTAATTCATAACCGCTGTAAGAAATGAAATTCGGATTGCCTAAAGTGTATCCGTTGAAATTGTTTCCTGAAATGTCATTAACAGCGCCGTTGCTATCGTTGTTGAAATTGTATTGCACCAATAGCGAAGGATCGCTTGGCCCGCCGATATAAATGTTTTGAATTTCTGCGTCGTTTAATTCGCTTGAGAAAACACTGAAGTCGTCGATGTCGCCGCGATAAAAATTACTCCATGTGGAAGCAGCGCCAATGCTGAATTGCGAAATACTGTTCATTGGAAAAACTTTCCCTGTTCCGCTGTGCCAAAGAACTCCGTTAAGGTATGCTTTCATTTCTCCGGTCACTGTGTTTTTTGTAAATGCCCAGTGGTTCCAAACGCCTTCGAAATCCGCAGGATTCGCTGCCTTGTCGATACGGTCATAAGCTCCTCCTGAATTTCCAGCGTCCCAATACACACGGCTGTTGCTCCAAGGTAAGTGTGCATTCAGTACACGATTGTTACTGCTGTTTCTTGCTTCGAAGGTTGTTCCGTTTTCAGGTTGTGCATTCGCGTCTCCGCGTAACCAAAAGGCGATCGTTATCTCTGTAGAAATGGAAGCGAAGGCTGAAGCTGGAATACGAATTTCATCGTTGCCATTGAACCGAACGAATTTGTTATTTCCAATTGAGGCTATTGCATTTAGGTTGGAAGCTTCGCCTAATGCTGCAATGCCGAGTTCTGAAGGATTTCCGTCGTAAGACACTTCAACAAGAATATTGCTTGCTCCGTCCCAAAAGAAAGGGGAGTTTAGGGTTAAATAGAAAGTTCCATTTTGATTAACAGATGTATTGCTTAAATAGTAGGTACTCATCGCGCTATTGTCTAAAGCAATCAACGTGGAAGATGTTGTTGATTTAATTCTGACACTTAAGTTTTGATAAGTCCCCGCATTCCCAGAAAGGTCGAAACCGATCTGCCAAATGTTTCCAGCTTGAACTCCCGCCGTGGCAAGTTCGGTTGCCGAATAGAGCCATTGGTAGCGCGCACTTGCATCACTTGCGAAAGGTACATTTGATGTTTGAATGTTATTGCCAACGCTATATGCAAGAGCATCTCCAGGATTATTTAATGTTGAAGTGATTTGTTCCGTCTGAAAAATATCAAATGGGGCAGTAGCGCGAATGGCAGCCGTGCTGAAGTTTTGATTGTTAATTAAGAAATGCGGATGCTGCTGAAGCGTTGAATCAAGCATTCCAGTATTCTCGAAAAGGTAGTTGTAGGATAAATAGTCCCACTCGCCGCATGGAAAGCCCAATCCACCTGCTGTTCCGTCGCTGAAGCATTTCAATGTATGATACATCAAAACCTTTTGGTAATTCACGCCATTGTTTGAAGCAGGGAATTGGAACCACCTTCTTCCAGGCGAGTCATAGCCGGTTGCAGGATTGTTTTGTGCCTCAAACGTGAAGGTTTGAACGATTGTGGTATCGCCAGGCTGTGCAAGCGTGTGAATCGATAGTGCGAGGCAAAGAATAA
>JBIKVX010000116.1:0-6476 GCA_044356625.1 Flavobacteriales bacterium
GCAATGGATTGTCCGCACATGTCAAGGGCAGTAACTGTGTATGTTCCTGGCGAGGTTAAATCCGCATACGTAGCTGTGTTACCATTGTTGTTATTGGTCCAGGTATACGTGAATCCACCTCCACCACCTGAAGCCTGAGCATACAACACCGCAGTACCCAACACACAAACAGCAGTGTCTGAAGAAGCGGTTAAATTTAAAGGGGGGTTAGGAATTAAAATCAATAATGTGTCTGAATCAGTTTGATTGCAGACATCTGTAATGATTCCAATCACTTGCTCATCAACAGGGGTAACAATAGAAAAAGTAGTTCCATTTCCAACTACAGCATTGTCTACAATCCAATCGAAACTGTTTCCGCCAGATCCACCTGAAATAGTTGGTGTAATAAGGTTATTGTCTAAACAACCTGCAGTAATGTCGTTTCCTAAATCAATAAATACAGGAGGATTCGTAATTGTAATTGCAACCGCCGCATTCGCTGAAGATCCACATCCGTCCGTTACCGTTAATCCAACAGTTGTAGAAATTCCCGGAGTTAAAGTGTAATTTACGCTAATCGCTGTTGGCGTTCCGTTGTTTGTCCATGCATACGACAAAGTACCACCACCACCGGTAACAGTTGGTTGAATTGTGAAAGGCGTAATGCAGGTTCCAGCTAAAGCAGCCGGAAGAGTAACGGCCAATGGGGGCGCTTCAACAGTAATGATTATGTCCTCAGATGCGAATTGTCCGCACCCATCACTGACTTCAACTACAACTGTAGCTTGAGAAACTATGCCGGTGTTGTCGTAGATGTTGTCCCACTCGTCCCATTCGTAAACATTGTTGGTGTACCAACTGTATGAATAAAATCCATCTCCCCCTGCTACAGTGGCGGGAATAGTGAAGAAAGTCAAACAGGGTGCATTAACAGTGTCAGGGACAGTTATAGCCAAAGGTGGAATGTTTAGAGAAACTTGAATTTGGTCGTTTGCAACAAGGCCGCAGCCGTCAGTAACTTCAACATTTACTGTCCCCGGTCCATTCCAAGATCCGAAGAAAAGTGAATTGCCCCAACCAAATAAATTAGCACCGTTCTCGTCGGTCCAGATATAGGAATAGATACCATCACCACCTGAGGTCGTAGCTGTAATATTCACACTTTCATTGCATCCAATGGTTATATCGCCATTGTCAATATTGGTAACTAATTGTGGAAAAACAAGAATGTTTACAGGGAAATTAGCACTTCCACCAGGCCATCCACAAGTATCTGTAACAGTCAATAAATAAGTAGTCGAATTTAAAGGGGAGACATCAATAGTCGAGGTCGATTCATTCGTACTCCAATTGTAAACATAATTGCCATAACCTCCGGTAATTGTAGGTTCCAAAGTTGCAGTAACGCCTTGACATAAGTCTTGTGGATACCCAGTAACAACAATTGGATCAGGAACATCGGCTACAAAGAAGTCGAAATTACTCACAAGTCCAGAACCGTTGCAGGCAGCCAAATTCAAGATGTCCATGTGAACGGTTTCAATACCTTCTGTGAGTCCGTCTGCAAATGCGTCAATAACAAAAGAAACTGAAGCTACTCCCGAAGGAAATATTATTGTGTCAGGCATGAGAGTAAAGTCAACACCATTGACAGCAGTGCCCGTCCATGTGATAATACACATGTCTTGTATAGAAAGATCACTGACTTCAGGACGGGTGAATGTTAATGTCGCTTCGCCACAATCTTCAAAAAGTGTTTCTTCATCCGGCCCACCTGCGTTCAGCGTTAAGTCAACATCTACAACAGCATTACTGGAGAAAGATCCTTCCTCAAGAATTACTGCAGACTCCAATGCTGTGTCACTGCCATCAGCAATAGCCAATTTTATGTGGTAAGTTTCACCGCACTGGACCAATGCATAGGCTTCCAATGTTACAGTGTATCCATTTAAATAAATCCCAACATTTGGTTGATTATCTATGTAGTAAGAACTGTTCAACACATTGTTTACAGAGCTAATTGTAATGGGAAGGGGTGGGGTGGTATTCGGCAATTGAGCAATATTTACAGCTCCTCCCGGGAATCCAGCTGGAGAAGCGTAAGGACCTGTTATTCCAGGTCCAGAAAGTAAGAACGCGAAAATATCGTTGAAAGAAGAATTTACCCAGGTAAGGTATTCATCGCTTCCGAAAATGTAATTGAATCGTAAGGTGTCTCCGGTCGGAACAAAATCGAATTCGAGAATAGAGACGTCGTTCACACTTCCAACAGAAAATGTTTGTCCGATTAATGGGGGGACAGAATTTGCAATCGACAAAAGTGCAGCATCTCCGGAAACTTCACATGTACCGTCTAAGAAAGCAGTCGATGCAGGATCAACTATGGTGGCCACAGCTTCAGACGAAAGGGCAATACCTCCGTCAATTGAAAGTCCAATAGAGTTTCCTCCTGTGATGTACCCAATTTGCTGAGGGCAGCCGGTATAGGTAATGTTTGTTGCTGCAACGCCACTACCTAACAGTACATCCTGAACATACTGCTGAATAGTCAATGTTTGAAGCTGGAGTTGAGCGCTGGCAGCAGTTGCCGAGCACAAAATTGAGATTATGAAAAATATCTTTTTGGTCATGATAGGGTTTTGACATCTACAAGACTACAAAGTTATGCAATTGGTTGCCGCGGTTTTGTATTTTACTTGAGAACTATCTTTGTGTTATGAGAGACGATGTTATGGGTTCTGCAATACTTAATTACTTCAAGAAAAATGACAATACGCCCATTCGTGTATTCATTAATAAAAGTGAAGAGCCTGAAATGTATCCAAGTGTATTTTTTCGACACTACAGAAACATGTTGAAATACGAGAAAACCGCTCTGAAATTGACTGTTGGAAAAGTCTTAGACCTCGGATGCGGGGCCGGATGTCACGCACTTTACCTTCAGAACAAAGGACTCGATGTTACTGCTGTAGAACTCTCGAAGAAGTCGGCAAGTGTAGCCATATCTCAAGGGGTAACTAAGGTGCTCATTGAAGATTGGAGGAATTTAAACTTGAAAAACTTCGATACCATACTGGTCCTCATGAACGGAATGGGACTGGCAGAATCCCCAACTGATCTGAAAGTGATGTTTCGTAAGTTGAAAAGCTTCTTGAGCAAAACGGGTTCAATTCTCATAGACAGTACCGATGTTACCTATGCCAAGGCCGATTGGCCTATGCTCGATTCAGAGTATTTTGGTAAAGTTCAATTCGAATTGAAATACAAAGGGAAAACGCAATGTTTTCCCTGGTTGTTTGTCGATTTTGAAACCGCTGTTCAAACGGCAAAGTCAGTGAAGTTGAATGTTGAAGTCCTGGAGAGGGCCCGGAACGGACACTTCCTTTTGCGTTTAAGCAAAATGAGCTAACTCTTCGCTTAATTTTTTACGTGCGTGAAATATTCTTGATTTCACTGTTCCCATTGGAATGCCCATTGAATCGGCAATTTCGTCGTAGTGATAACCATCTACAAACAATTGGAAAGGAGTTCTGAATTCGTAAGGAAGTTGCGTAATTGCCTTATTGATGTCCTTTTCGTTAATTCTCGAAGAAACGGTATCTTCAGAAATCTTACCGTAGTTCAAGTAGAACTGATTGTCTGTAGAGTCGTTGATTGTCTTTTGAAGTTTCTTGCGCTTGTAGTTGTTGATGAAGATATTGCGCATAATTGTAAACAACCATCCTTTGAAATTCGTTCCGTCTTGAAAATTATCTTTGTAGCGTATAGCTTTCACAAGCGTATCCTGAAGAAGATCTTCTGCATCTTCTACGTTTTTTGTGAAATTATAGGCAAAGCTCTTTAAAGATCCAGAATGGTTACCAATTAGGTAGTTGAATTCGAGTGTGCTCATGTTTTGCGTTTTGTTTAATGAATGCGATGCAAATATTAAACAGAACTTCCCTCATTCCAAACTTTTGTTTAATTATTTTGAAAATATATTAAACAAAATAGCTAATGTGCTGAAGCTTAGTTTTTTAGACCGTCAAGTAATTCGTCGATATTCGAATAGAGCGTAATGTAAAGCGTGTCAGGAGACTTAATTCCTTTCAGATTGTATCCAGTAAAGTGGAAATGACAGTCCGTATCCATAAACATGCGAGTGAGCCGTTTTAGATAATCTGGAACCATAACTGTTGAAGGATGAGTGGTGAAAATTGAAACAAAATCAACGTCGCCCAAACGTTGAGCCACTTGCTTCAAATCATCTGCCGGAACAGATTGACTCAAAAGAATACTTCTTCTCCCGCGAAGCTTCAATATATAATGAAGCATTAACAACGAAAGTTCGTGAATTTCTAAGTCTGGAAGAAAAAGAACAACTGGACGCATGTTTTGCTCCAGAGGAATCTTGACTGATTCAACATGAAACAACAATTTCTGACGAATGAGTGCACTAATGAAATGCTCTTGAGCCGGACAAATGGAGTCTGATTGCCAAAGCAGGCCTATTTGCATAAGGAACGGCATAATGATGACACGGAAGGTTTTTTCTAATCCATGCTCTGCCGTATGCGGGTCAATAACATTGGAAAAAAGCTCTTCGTCGTAATTCAACATGGAAATTTTAAGCATGTGCAAGAAATGCTCTTCCGTATTATTACCGTGAGCATGCTTGTTAATTATCTCTCGAATTTGGTCATCCGAAAGTTTCGCTATGTTCGATATTTTATGGCCAAGACTGTTGAGAAGACTAATATTCAACAGCGATTTTAAATCTTTGTCGTTGTATTTACGAATGTTCGTGTCCGTGCGGTCCGGAGAGAGTATTCCGTAGCGTTGCTCCCATATACGAATGGTGTGAGCTTTAATTCCCGAGAAATTCTCCAGGTCCTTAATGGTGAACTCTTGAGGGCGCATAGTAGTTGTTTTAGGAATTCATAACATCGGCATAACCAAAAGGTTCATTTTAGCCGTAATTTTTACCTTTTTCTATTTATTTATACCCTTCCAAACTTTCCTCTTTCAATTAATTGGTAGTCCCTTCAATTTTCAATAACTTCGATGCCAAACCTTAATCATGATACGAATTGCTCAAATTGGCTACGGATATTGGGGACCCAATCTTCTTCGTAACTTCATGTCACTCGGAAACACTAATGTAGATGTATTAATCGATTCTCAAACCGAGCGACTCGATCAAGCTTCGAAATTATTTCCGACTTTAGTCACTTCGACTTCAGCAGATGATGCTTTCAATAATAACTCAATTGATGCCGTCGTAATTGCAACACCCGTTTTTACACATTATGATTTAGCGAAACGAGCTTTACTCGCTGGTAAGCATGTGTTGCTGGAAAAGCCGATGACAGCGACGGTTGCGCAAGCCAAAGAGCTCATAGACCTTGCTGCGCAAAAAGGAAAACTGCTCATGGTCGATCACACCTTTTTGTACACAGGTGCAGTTGAAAAAATGAAAGCCTTGAAAGACGAAGGGACATTAGGGGAATTGAAATATTTCGATTCAACTCGAATAAACCTAGGACTTATTCAGCAAGATGTGAACGTGCTTTGGGACCTCGCTCCGCATGATATTTCTGTTCTCGATTACTTGTCAGACGAATTGCCAATAAGTGTGAACGCTACCGGCGTAAGCCACATTCATAACGGTATTGAGAACGTGGCCTATTTAACCGTTAACTACCAAAATAATTTCATAGCCCACTTCAATTGCTCGTGGTCTTCCCCCGTGAAGATTAGATTAATGTTGTTGGGTGGAAGTGAAAAGATGGTCGTGTTCAATGATATGGAACCGACTGAAAAAATTAAGGTTTACGATACTGCTCATAGTGTAAGTACCCTTGAAGAAAAACAGAAAGTCATGATCGACTATCGTGTTGGAGATGTCTATGTTCCAAAAATTGAATTGGCCGAGCCACTCAAAAAGTTGGCGCAAGATTTTATTAGTTCGATCGAAAACAATTCTGAGCCGCGCGCTTCAGCAATAGGCGGATTAAACACCATTCGAATTCTGGAAGCTGCTCAGCACAGCATTAAACAAAACGGAAGAGAAGTTAAAATTGAAATTTAAGTTGAAAGAAAAACTTCAACATATCATTCAAGACTTGAACATTCAATTACTGAATGAATGCGTTCTTACTGAAGCGGCTTCTGGTGCTTACTCCTGTACGCCAATATTGGCAGCCCTTGTAGGAGCAGAGGTTCACGCCTTTGCACGCGATTCGAAATACGGTTCTGCACGCGAATGCATAAACGAAGTGCAAGCGTTAGCCGAACTATGCGGAGTTTCAAGCCTCATTCATTTCCATTTAGAAAAAGATGAAATGCCTTGGGAAAGAGCAACGGTCATAACAAATAGTGGCGCACTGCGTCCATTGGATAGTGCTGTACTCGAGCGAGTTTCTGCTTCATGTCGAATCCCGCTCATGTTCGAAGCATGGGAATTTCGCTCACAAGATCTCGATTTAGATTTTTGTAAGTCGAAGGGAATTCAA
>JBIKVX010000007.1:0-18979 GCA_044356625.1 Flavobacteriales bacterium
AAGGTGTGAAAGACAATGTTCGAATTGAGGAATCCGCAAATGGGTTCAAATTCTTGTCGGAAGGATTCGTAGCTCAATTTATCTAAATGCAAAAAAGGTACGGCTTGAAGTTGAAAAACAGAATTCTCAGTAAGAACAAAACACAGACCTGTAGGAGTGAGATGAAAACGCTCTGCGGGCTCATTTATGTGGAAGGAAGTCACAATTTTCCCGAAGGAATCTATTTGTGCTATCCAAGCGTCTTCCCATAAATCGCGCTTTTCATTCGCGGGTTTGAGCAGTTTTTCGTGTTCGTAAAGCAACATGGTCAGTTTCCCGTTCCACCAAACAAAATCGCCCACTGAATATTTCACGCTACCAAAAACGCTATCGGGTTTATCTGTAATGCTTAGAACGGGCATCTGATAAATCTGCTCGGTCAATTCAATGACTCTTCCAATTTTTGTAGTGGTGTAATCGTAGTAACCGATGGATTGAATCACGTATCCGTTGTTCGAGCTTGGAATGGCGAATTCTCCCTTTTCATCTGTGACAGCGAATTGCTTTCCGTTGCTCCACTTCACTGCGGCTCCGCTAATGGGTTTCTTGGTATTGAACGAAATGACCTTTCCTCGTTGTTGCGCATGAATGGCAAACGAAAAAAGAAACAACACAAGAGCTATTGAAAACCGAATTTTCATGTTTCGGAATTTAGGTTGAAACGCGTTTCGCTCTCTTCCAATTAAATTTAAAAATTTCGTTTCTACTTCTCGAAATAATGCAAGGTCTCGTCAACAGTGTTCTGCGTTACAGCATGATAATTCCCTCTGCAATGCGCGTAGATGCTCAAGGCGGTAACGTGATAACCACTATTTTCCATGGCTTCGTACAACGGTGCGACGAATTTTCTTCTTCCCACTTTTTCTAAAAATGTAGCAAGATCTGTAAAGACCGCTTCGTTTTTCGCTTGAATAGAGAGCATGAACCACGCGAATAAAACTTCTGAATTCCCAATCTTGGAAATATGAAAACTCTCGTCCAAAGATTGAATTTTATTCAGTGAAAGATTGTAATTCACATTCGATAAAAAACGATAACGCTCTTGATAACTCCAATTGTTCCAAGGAATATCGCTGTTCTTTATTTCATCTCCTTCCCACTTCAATCGAAGTTCATCTACTTTCTCTAACTCTGCCGATTGAACAACGGCTGTATTCGCGGGTAATCCAGCAGAATATATCCATTCATCAATTCCAATGGCATCTGCTTGCCCTTTGGTTAGAAGTTCGGTTGTTAAAATATCTACAAATCCTTCTGTTGTCATGACTCCGAAAGCATGCGACTGAAAATAGTTCTTCAAGAACGCATCGAACTTTTCTCTTCCAATTTTCTCTTCAATGGTTCGAAGGAAGAAATAGCCTTTGTTGTAGGCAATGTCGTTCATGCCATCGTCTGGATTTCTATTCTCCAAAGCCAACTTCAAGTGGGTATCGGCTGCTGGAAGTTCAGCTAAGGTTGCGTTCAAATCTTGACGCGCCAAGGTGGCTAGCATTTCTGCTCTAGCTTTTCCGTAAAGCGATTCCATAATTCGTTGCTCGAAATAAACGGTGAATCCTTCATTCAACCAGAAGTCGTTCCATGTAGCGTTGGTAACCAAGTTTCCGCTCCAGCTGTGAGCTAGCTCATGTGCAATAAGAGAAACCAACGATTTGTCTCCAGCCAAAATGGTTGGTGTAGCAAAGGTCAATCTTGGATTTTCCATTCCACCGAAAGGAAACGCTCCCGGCAGGACGAGCACATCGTAACGCTCCCATGCGTATGGGCCATACAAATCCTCAGCTGCTTTTACCATTCCAGGCATATCTGAAAATTCATTGTGCGCAAGCTCCAACATGTCTGCAGTTGCATACACGCCTGTGTTTTCACTCAACGATTTGAACGCCACATCTCCAACAGCCAAAGCCAATAAATAAGAAGGAATTCGTTGTTTCATTTCGAAGTGATACTTTCCGTCTAGTGATTTCACTTGCGGATTTTCAGCAGACATTAAAGCCATTAATTCTTTCGGAACTGTCACGTCGGCTGAATAAGTGAAACGCACGGAAGGGCTGTCTTGACAAGGGATCCAGGTTCTCGCTAAAATGGCTTGAGATTGAGAAAAAAGGAAAGGCAGTTCGTTTTCTTTTTCCACCCACAACAACGCTTCTGCATCGGGAGAGGTGGTGTATTGAATGCTCACTTCATTGTCGGTGTCTTTAATTTCAACATGCAGCGCTTGACCTAAAAACGGCTTCACTTCATCTTTTGAAAAAAATGCTTTCCTTCCATTTACCTTCACCCATTCAATATTCAAATCTTTCGTATCGAAGGAGATTTGCTTCGCACCTTTCTCAGCAACAAAATCGAATGTCGCGTTGGCTGAAATTACATGTGTTTCCACATTCACATTTGCGATCCAATGAAGATGAGAAACACGTGCATCAGACGTTGCAGCTGAATGCGGATCAAACAATTTAGAGGTTGTCATAGGGGTTATGGAATGAGGGGTTGCGGAAGTATCTTCCGAAATTTTACATGAAGTAAGGGCCGCACAAATTGCGAAAAGGGAAATTAATTTCCGCATGAAATTATACTTTTAAAATTCTTCCGAAAACGCCTAACGGAAGCAGCACGCCGCTTTCCGCATTCAAATAAAGTTCTCCGATAGTCAAGTTATTTCCGGCAAACGGCCGCAATAAATTTTCAACAATAAGTGGAGAAAGCCCGAGGCTGTAGGCGTTCAATACCAAGAAATGTTCTTTCGGATCTAACAACTGCAACACGCCATCGAGCAATTCTGAAATATGTTCTTCCAACTTCCACTTCTCTCCTTTCGGTCCATGTCCGAATGCCGGAGGATCAAGGATAATTCCATTGTATTTGTTTCCTCTTCTCACTTCGCGTTGAACAAACTTCAAGGCGTCTTCCACCATCCACCGAATGTCTTTCGTGCCTGTGAGTTGTGCGTTTTCATTTGCCCATGTCACCACTTGCTTTATACTGTCGACGTGCGTAACATCCGCTCCGTGAGTTGCGCAGGCCACTGTAGCTCCTCCGGTGTATGCAAAAAGATTTAAGACTTTCGGCTTTTCAATTTGCATCTTCTCCATGGCTGTAATGGAAAAGTCCCAATTGGCAGCCTGTTCCGGAAAAATTCCAACGTGCTTGAAGGAAGTCATTCCCAAACGCATATTCAAATTCTTTCCGTTGATTAATTCGTATTGAATTTTCCACTGATCGGGCATCTTCTTCATCTTGGTCCATTCGCCAATATTGCTTCCCTTCTGAACAAAACGAACGTGCGCGCGCTTCTTCCACTCCTCGTCTGACAAGCGTTTCGGCCATATTGCTTGTGGTTCTGGGCGTATAGTTATGAATTCGCCGAAGCGCTCTAATTTTTCAAAATCGCCACAATCTATAAGGGCATAATCCTTCCATCTTGAAGGGGTATCGAGTTGAACCGTTAATGTCATGAAACAAAGGTACGCTTCTTCGCTTTATCTTCGCAGAGATATGCGCATAGCTCTAGTTGGAAATGGAAATTTAGCGTGGCATTTAAATGCTGCACTTCGCGAAATTAATTCGCGTATTGATTTGCATGTGGTCCGCGAACTGCCTGTTTCAAGCCCGTGGAAAACAAGCACACAACTTTCAGACATTAACGACAGCTATCACTTAGTTTTATTGGCCGTTCCAGACTCTCAGATAGCTGAGGTCGCGGCACAACTTCCTGAGAAAATTATTGCTGTTCACTTTTCAGGAGGCACATCAATGCTCTCCTTGCCTCAAAAAAACAGAGCCGTTTGTTGGCCTTGCCAGACCTTGAAGAAAGGAACGTCTGTGAAGTACAACAACATTCCGTTGTTGCACGAATTTTCAAATTCCGAGACGGAGACCATTGTGAAAGCGTTTCTTGAACCTGCCATTGGCAAGTGGATTTCAGCAAGCGGCGAGCAACGTCAGCTTGCGCATGTATCTGCTGTGTTTTCAAACAACTTCACCAATCATCTTCAACATATATCTCAATCGTTGTTAAAGGAAGCGCAGCTTCCAACCGATTTATTTTACACCATGTTGAAGGCGCATGTTGAACTGTTAGAAACGAAATCGCCTGAATCCATTCAAACCGGCCCAGCGCAGCGTGGCGATGAAGGAACACTTGAGGCGCAAAAACAATTATTGAATAATCATGTTGAATGGAAGGAAATTTATGCCCTTCTTTCCAAAAACATTCTTGACAAATACCAATGAATTACAAAGAGAAATTAGCGAAGACCAAGATCTTTATCTTCGACGTAGATGGAGTCTTCACCGACAACATTGTTTGGTTGTTTCCAGACGGAGAGCAAATGCGCACAGCGAATGTTCGGGACGGATACGCTGTTCAGTTAGCTGTTAAGAACGGATTTAGAATAGCAGTGATAAGCGGCGGAAGATCTGAAGCGGTTCGCAATCGATTTGAAAAACTTGGGGTGCATGAAGTGCATTTGGGATCTTCAAATAAGCGCGAAGTGTATTTAGAGTTAAAATCGAAATGGCATTTCCATGACGACGATGTGTGTTACATGGGCGATGACATTCCGGATATACCCCTCTTGAAAATCGTTGGATTGGCTGTTTGTCCGGCCGATGCTGCACCTGAAGTGAAAGAAGTTTCGCATTACATTTCCAACAAAAATGGTGGACATGGATGTGTTCGCGATTTAATGGAACAAGCGTTGAAACTTCACGGACATTGGATGAACGAAGAATCTGTAATTTGGTAATTATGAAAAAAAGAAACCTTTTATTTTTTGCATTTTTCATTTTAGGTGGAAATGCATTCGGACAATATTGGCAGCAACAAGCCGATTATAGTATTGACATCTCTTTGAACACCACGAACGATTCGTTCGTTGGAAAAGAGGCCATTCAATACACGAACAACAGCAATGATGAGCTTTCACAGTTGTTCTTCCATTTATACAACAATGCTTTTCAACCGGGTAGCGACATGGATGTTCGTTCTGTGGCTTTACCAGATCCCGACCGAAGAGTAGGCGATCGCATTTCGAAATTAACGAAAGAGCAAGAAGGACATTTGCATATTAGCAAACTCTTGGTAAATGGTGAACCCGTTTCCTTCATTGAGAACGAAACCATTTTGGAAGTTCAACTTACGAAAGGCATACCCGCGCATTCTGTTGCTAAAATTGAATTGGAATTCCACGGTCAAGTGCCTTTGCAAATTCGCAGAAGCGGAAAAGACAATGCGGAAGGCATTGAATACAGCATGAGTCAGTGGTATCCTAAATTGAGTGAATACGATAATGACGGATGGCATCCGAATCCCTATATCGGACGGGAGTTTTACGGCATTTGGGGAAACTTCAATGTTAACATTACCTTGCCCGCTAACTACGTGGTTGCTGCAGGAGGTGTTTTATTAAATGAAGAAGAGTCTTTCAAGCGCGTTCAAAAGGTTGGTAAGAATTTAATTACCTGGAAGTACGAAGCGAAAAATGTTCACGACTTTGTGTGGGCCGCCGACCCCGATTACATCCGCACAGAAAAACAATTAGCTGGCGGACCAAAAATATATTTCTATCATCAGCCCGATGCAAATTACAATGAAGCGTGGGATCGTCTTCCTGAATTCACAGTGAAGGCATTTGATAAGCTAAGTAAAGATTTCGGCAAATACCCTTACCCTGTGTACAACGTCATTCAAGGCGGAGACGGCGGAATGGAGTATCCAATGGCTACCCTCATCACAGGCAAGCGCTCGCTTCCAAGTCTTGTGGGCGTAACCGTTCACGAAGGCGCGCACTCCTGGTATCAGTGTTTGTTGGCAACCGATGAAAGTCAGTATTGTTGGATGGACGAGGGCTTTACAAGCTTTGCAGCAACTGTGGTAATGAATGCGTTGTTCCCAGCGCAAGCTGATCCTTACCACAGAGAATCAATTGACGGATATCTAGGACTCGTTGAAGCAGGAATGGAAGAGCCATTAACTACACACGCCGATCATTTCGAAACGAATTACGCTTACGGCGTTGCGGCATATAGCAAAGGAGAAACCTATTTAAGTCAACTGGAATACATCATGGGCTCTGAGCTTTTCAACCAAACCATGCATTCCTATTTCAACGAGTGGTCGTTCAAACATCCCACCCCTGCAGATATCTTGCGCGTTGCTGAAAAAGAAAGTGGATTGGTGCTCGATTGGTTCGACGAATATTTTGTCGGAACAACGAAAACATTGGACTATGCAGTAGACACTGTATTTGCTAACAAAAGTGAAACTGAAATAATTCTCGAACGCAAAGGGCTTTTCCCGATGCCTTGTGAAGTCACGGTTAACTTCGATAATGGAAAAGAGTGTGTGTATTACATTCCATTGGAGCTCATGCGAGGAGAAAAATTCAAAGGTGATCTGCCCGAGAATTGGAACCTACAAGAAGACTGGCATTGGGTTGATAAAACATATTCCCTCAAATTTAAAAATCAGAATATGAAAGTTGTGAAGGTGACCATTGATGCGAAGAATCAAACCATAGACACCGACAAGAGCAACAACACGTATTCCATAACCAAATAAGCCGTGTTTAAAAACTACTTCGCATTTACAAAAAGCCCTGCACTGAACTTCATTATTGGATTGGTCATTTCCCTAGGATTGCTGATTGGCCTTGCACCTTTGGTGGTTTCTTATGGAAAGGAATTGCCATTTTCAATCTTGAGTTTAGTGGTGCTATTCAACGCTATCTGGTGGGGATGGCAGATTGGATTTCTTTCAATTTTAGCATACACTATTCTCGGCCTTGCTGGTTTTGAAATTTTCTATAATTACCAATCCGGAATTAAATACTTCTATAACGACTCTAACATTGGATATTTTTTCGGCCTTATGGCTTCTTCGCTTCTCGCGGGCTACTTCGCTGAAATTCCAAGAAAGAAAAAAATGCTTAACGCCCTTGCATTATGGTTTTTAGGTCACGGCCTAATTATTCTCATTTCAGGGCTACATATTTACAGAACTAATACTGAAGAAGCCTTTGCCTTCATGTATTGGGAACTTTCGTCTTCTGCATTAAAAGCCACAGCAGGACTCATTATTACCGTTGCCTTCTTGCGTTTTGTAGAAGGACGCGAGAACTTTTACAAAGCATCTTAAACTATGAAATTCATTCAACTTAGTTATAACGGAGGCGTTGCCACAATTGCCTTAAATCGTCAAGAAAAATTCAACAGTTTCGTTATGGAAATGTCTGTTGAATTGCAAGAAGCATTGACTGAAATTAAAAACCGAACGGACGTTCGGTGTGTGGTGTTAACTGGAAATGGAAAAGCATTTTGTGCTGGACAAGATTTGGGTGAAGCCATTGCTACTGACGGACCGGGATTAGAGAGCATTTTGAAAGACGGATACAATCCGATCATTCGCATGATGCGCGAATTACCGATTCCTATCGTTGGCGCCATTAACGGCGTTGCTGCAGGAGCAGGTGCGAACATTGCGTTGGCTTGCGACTTGGTTGTTGCTTCCGAGAATGCGAGCTTCTTGCAAGCGTTCACCAAGATTGGATTAATTCCAGACAGCGGAGGAACGTATTTCCTTCCGCGCATTATTGGAACACAACGCGCCATGGCGCAAATGCTTTTGGCCGATAAGGTTACAGCAGCGGAAGCGAAAGCCATGGGACTTATTTACGACGTTTATCCAGTGGAAGAATTCCAAACGAAAGTTGCAGAACTTGCAGCGCGATTGGCTTCTATGCCAACGAAAGCTCTTGCTTTCACGAAACAGGCTATTTACGCTGCATGGAACAACACACTTGAACAACAGCTCGATTTAGAATTAGATCTTCAGAAAAGAGCAGGACAAACTGCTGACCACAAAGAAGGTGTTGCTGCTTTCTTGGAAAAGAGAATGCCTACATTTACGGGTAACTAATTCATTCAGAAATGTCGACTTGGATTTCAGTAACTGATCAATTGCCTCAAGATGGACAACGCGTCTTGGCGTTCGTTCCGGGTAACACCGTTTTCCTGCCGGGAAAAACTGGCGAGACCGAATTGCGTGAAGTTATTGTTCTTCATTTTCAAAAAGATTTTTACCTACACGACAAAGAGAAGGCTGAAAAACACGGCGTTCACTTTTGGAAAGGCGAAGGAAATTCCAATCAGTTCTTTCTATCCGTATCGCACTGGATGCCCATGCCATTATTGAATTCATGAAAGAATTGATTGAAAAACTGCATTTGAAAAATGTGCTGAAACTTTCAGCGGCAACTGCAGTTGGACAATTAATCACCTACGGAACTGCGCCCATTCTTTCGCGCATGTACAACGCCGAAGACTTTGCTTGGTTCGCACTGTTCTATGCTTGGATTATCCCTTTCGCAGTCCTGGCTACCTTTCGAATTGAATACAGCATTCCGAATGCTGAAACAGAAATGATGGCCCGCGAACGAGCGAAATTGGCGATAAACAATGCCTGGCGATTGGCTTCTATAATTGCTATTGTCTTCAGCGCCATGTGTTTTTTCGGCATGCATATTTCTGCTTTCGAAGCGTTTCTTCCGATTGGAATTTTCAGCGTTGCAGTTATTCAAACGTATAATTTCCTTTCAACCCGATTAAATAGATATCGCACAAACGCGGTTTATCGAGTAGTAAACAGTTTGTTCATTAACGGAACCTCCATTGCTCTTGGATATTTTCTTTTCGATTATCTCGGATTGGTTATTGGTTTCATTGTGGGACAAGTTATTTCCATGTGGGTGCTGTTCAATGGAACTCGCCAAGATGAACTTACCGAAGAGCCCGTTAAAGACATTTCATGGCGACCTTTCACCCAATATATCTTCTTCAATACACCTCAGGGTATAATTGAAACGTTGCAGTTGAGTGGAACTGTTTGGATGTTGAATGTCTGTTTCGGAGATTCAACAACCGGACTTTATTTCATGTGCTGGAAGATTATTCAAGCACCTGTGAATCTAATTAGCAATACTGTTTTCCTTACTCACTACAATAAAGCTTCGGAATTGAAAAAGAACGGACAGTCTTATCGTCCACTTATTCTTAGCACTGCGAAAGCACTGATGCTGTTCAGTGGAATAGGCGCGCTATTCATTGTTGCCTTTGCCCCTGCGCTCTTTGCATTTGTATTTGGTGAAGAGTGGAGAGCATCCGGTGAAATGGCCCGTTGGTTAGCACCCTTCTTCGTTTTGAATTTTTCTGTTTCTCCGTTTTCATTCACAGCTATTCTAGAACACGCGCAGAACAAAGCGCTAGGACTTAACATAATTGATGTCATTCTAAAGCTTGGAGCGCTCTATATCGGTTTCTTAATGAACAGCGTTATTTGGGCCATCGGACTTTATTCATTGGTAAGCAGCTTCATGTACTTGACCACTTTTTTCTGGTACTTGCAATTAGCAAAAAAAGGCAACGCATGAACAAACCCTCTGTAGGCATCGCCATTCCTTGCTTTCAAGAAGCGTTACACATTGAAGAATGTGTTCTTTCATGTTTGAATCAATCCTATTCAGGAAATATTCGCGTCTACGTTGCCGATGGCGGAAGCACAGACGGCACGCTTGAAAAGCTTCAGCAGCTCGCCCTTCAACATGAAAATAAAATTGTTGTATTGAAGAATGAGCGTCGTGTTACACCAGTAGCGCTGAACATGGGATTGCAAGCGAGCAACGAAGATTTCAAAATGATCCTCGGTGCACATGCCGCACTTCCTAACGATTACATTGAAAAATGCTTACATACGTTTATTGAAAATCCAGAGGCCGATTGTGTGGGAGGAATTATTCTAAATGAATACCAAGACTCAACTTCACAAGCCATTGGATGCGCCATGTCGTCGTCATTCGGGGTTGGTAACGCTCACTTTAGAACGGGTAACAAAAATGGATTTGTAGACACTGTTGCCTTTGGAATGTATCGAAAAGAAGTCTTCGAAAAGATTGGTTATTTCCGAGAAGAGCTCATTCGCAATCAAGACGACGAGTTCAATTTTCGTATGGAATCGAACGGAATGAAATGTTTTTTGAATACCGATTTGCATTCCAAATATTACGTTCGAGGTACATTAAATAAATTACTGAAACAATATTATCAATACGGTTATTGGAAGGTATACGTGAATTTGATTCACGGACAAATCACCACGGTTCGGCAATTGGTGCCTTTCGCATTTGTGCTCTATCTCTTATTACTTGCGGTTTGCTCTATTGTTATACCCAAGTATTCGCTTTATACCACCATACCCCTTCTGCTCTATTTTATTCTTGCGCTCGTTTTCGCTTTTCGATCCAAGAGCGAAGTACCACGTTCCACCTTGTTTAGCTTTTTCATTTTACATTTAGGATACGGTTGGGGATATTTACGCGGTATTTTTGAAATGAAAATATTTGGAAAGCGACCGACCCTTCAACATGCACAACACAACAGATAGCTTATGCGTTCAGCACTTTTTCTTTTATTCGCTTTTTTCATGAATACTCTTTCAGCCCAGTCTTTAAGTGTTAAGCAGAATTTAACTTCACCTTTTATGACTTGGGTTTTCAATGAAGAAGGGAAAACAGAAATAATGTCATCCGCTGTTCCCGGAAATGTTCATCGCGATTTGGTCTTGAATAAAAAAATTGCCGATCCGCTTATTGGCACCAATGAAAGCGAAGTTCAGTGGGTTTCGAAAAAAAATTGGGAATATACGTTGAACGATTTCGTTTGCGAGCCAAACATTCTTTTTCAAGATAAAATTGAATTGCGTTTAAATGGAATAGACACTTACGCGAAAATTTTCTTGAATGATATTCTCCTCGGTGAAACGAACAATGCCTTCGTTCAATTCGATTTCGATGTGAAAGGCATTCTTCTTCCAAAAGGAAATAAATTACGCATTGTTTTCTCTCCGGCTGAAGCCTACGCCAAACAAAAATTAAGTGAACGCATTTTGCCTCTTCCTGGAGACAGCATTCGCGCAGTGTGCCGAAAGCCACAGTATCACTTCGGTTGGGACTGGGGCCCGAAATTGGTGACATGCGGAATTACAAAAAACATTGAACTCGTTGGACATACCGACATGCTTTTCGAAACGTTTGGTGTGGAAACACTTTCGTTGAATGAAGGAAAAGCGCATATGCGCGCGCACATTCACTACCGCGCTGACAAGGAAGAAAAAATTACGGTAGCATTTAATTTCGGCGGACAAATTTTCAAGGAAGAATTTATTTCGCGCAAAGGTGAACACGATTTTATTTTTCCTTTTGAATTGAATGAGCCGAAGTTGTGGTGGCCGAATGAAGCCGGAACTCCGTTTATGTATTTGGTGCAATGCACCCTTCAAACTGCAAGTGGCAAAAGTAACACTCGTGTTATTAAAACAGGAGTGCGCACTATCGAGTTGGTGAACCAACCCGATGAGTTTGGCGAAAGTTTTTTCTTCAAGGTAAACGGAAAATCTATTTTCATGAAGGGCGCGAATTATATTCCCTTGCGCATGTTACCTGGTGTTTACAGTGAATCCGAATACCGTGTTTTATTAGAGCAATGCAAAGGCGCGCACTTCAATATGTTGCGCGTTTGGGGCGGAGGGAGTTATGAAAGTGATTTATTCTATTCGTTGTGCGACGAACTTGGCATTCTCATTTGGCAAGACTTCATGTTTGCGTGCAGCATGTATCCGGGCGATTCGAATTTTTTAGAAAGTGTCCAAAAAGAAGCAGAACAAAACGTAAGAAGGATTTCCTATCATCCATGTATGGCGCTTTGGTGCGGCAACAATGAAAACGCCGAGGCCTGGACGAATTGGGGATGGAAGTCCGGATTATCCACCGCCTCAATTACAGAATTAGAGAAAGAATACAATCAATTGTTCAACCTGCTGTTACCGGGCATAGTTGGACACTTCTCGAACCTCCCTTATTGGCCGTCTTCGCCACAGTTCGGAAGAGCAGACGCAGCATCCTTAAATGTTGGAGATTCGCACTATTGGGGTTTGTGGCACGACGGTCAGCCATTTTCAGTCTTTGAAACGAAGGTTCCGAGATTCATGAGTGAATTTGGTATGCAGAGCTTTCCGAGTGAAGATGTTTTGAAATTAATGTCGCCACTTGCACCTTACGATTTGAATTCAGAAGGAATAAAATTGCATCAGAAACATGATCGTGGATTTGCACTCATGAAGCAATACACCGAGCGGTGGTATCCGGAAGCCAGTAAGCTACCCATGCCGGAATACGCTAAGCTTACTCAAGAAATGCAAGCAGAGGGCATGTGTCGCGCCATTGAGGTACAGCGAAGCAGCCCCCGCTGCGGCGGAACTCTGTATTGGCAGTTGAACGATGTCTGGCCGTCATTTTCTTGGAGCAGTATTGATGTGTTAGGAAAGGAATAGATCTTCCATCAGAAATTAAAAGAGAGCTACGCTCCGCAATTGCTGACGTATAAAGTTGAAAACGATTCGCTCTTTCTTGTTTGGGTCGACGATCAATTTAGCGAGCCCTATGAAGTGAAAGTATTCGGAGAAATAAATCAACTTAAAAAGAAACTTCCTCAAGGCGTTGGCTTCAGTAATTACACCATTCAAGTTAATGGACACCTCTCGGTAAGCGAAGGCATTTCACTTCGCGAATTAAAAGGAAAGTATGAGCGATCGCTATCGTTAGAAGCTGTTTACAGGAACATATCGATTCAGCGAACATTTACCATTCGGTAGAATCGCCTAGAAAGGCGACTCTTCTCCTCCTGTGAACGTAAAGTCCTCATCATCTCCAAAATCGTCGTTCATCTTCGAAGAGACTGTAATGGTTGTAGCACCGCTATCCAAGAAGGCATTGTTAGCGGGAATTGCCCTAGCCTCCGTTGACCCTCCGTTAAAATCGTTGTTGAAGTTGTAACCATCAACATCTGCGAACTTCGCGAGATTCGCGATGAATCGCAGACGAATGTTATCGAGTCCACCGTTCCGGTGTTTAGCGATAATTAATTCTGCAAGACCTTGCGAAGGTGTGCGTTCGTTGTCGTTGAATTCGGTAAGGCCGTAGTATTCTGGACGATAGATGAAACCAACGATATCGGCATCTTGCTCAATCGCACCCGATTCACGAAGATCGGAAAGCATAGGGCGTTTGTCTCCTCCCCGTGTTTCAACAGAACGTGAGAGCTGTGAGAGAGCGATAACAGGCACATCAAGTTCCTTCGCTATTTGCTTAATGGAACGTGAGATGGCAGAGATTTCTTGTTCCCGGTTTCCGCCTTTGCCTTCGCCTGCGGTCATGAGTTGCAAGTAATCGATGATGATGAGTTCTATTCCGTGATTCGACTTAAGTCGTCGACATTTCGCGCGCAATTCGAAAACCGAAAGTGCGGGAGTATCGTCTATGAATATAGGAGCTTCAGACAAGTTCACCACTTGATGGTGAAGCTGCGTTAATTCGTAATCTTTCAGCTGTCCTTTACGAAGTTTCTCGGAATTAATTTCCGTTTCGCTCGCTATCAAACGTTGCACCAATTGAACACCAGACATCTCGAGTGAGAATACTGCAACAGGACGTTTGAAGTCGACTGCTACGTTTCTGGCCATTGATAAAACGAAAGCCGTTTTACCCATACCCGGACGAGCAGCAATAACGATCATGTCCGACTTCTGCCATCCGCCGGTTAGCTTATCTACTGCGTTGAATCCAGTAGGAGTTCCGCTTATTCCGTCCTTATTTTTCCGAGCCTGTTCTATTGCTTCCATGGCAGACTTCACGAGCGTGCTCATTTTATCGGATGACTTACGAATGTTTCCTTCTGCTACTTCGAAGATGTTGCTTTCTGCTTTGTCTAATAAGTCGAAGGTATCGGTGGTTTCGTCGTAGGCCGCTTTAATAATTTCGTTCGATACGCGTATGAGTTCACGTTGAATGAATTTTTGCGAAACGATACGTGCGTGCGTTTCAATGTTCGCTGTTGACGCTACTCGATTGGTCAGTTGCGAAATATAAAGCGGACCGCCCACGAAGTCGAGTTTACCTGCTTTGCGAAGGGCTTGAGTAACGGTAAGAATGTCTACGGCTTGTCCAGCACCGAATAGTTCTCGAATGGCTTCGAATATATCTCCGTTAGCCTCTTTGTAGAAGGAATCGGGTTTCAGAATATCGATAACTGCATTCAGCGATTTCCCTTCGAGCAGCATAGCGCCAAGAACTGCCTCTTCCAAATCAACGGCTTGTGGCGGAAGTTTCCCCATTTCGTTCGCCGGCATGAAGTCGCGAATAGCGGAAACTCTGTCTTTGCGTGGATTTTTCGGTTTGTAGTTATTGTCGGTTGCCATAGGTTTTCGGTTCTAGAAGGACCTCAAAATTAGTTCAGAGTGATTGATTGCGGGGGCAAAAGTTTTACAACTTGGGTTTTTGATAGTATGTGAATAACTTGGATTGCGTTGTGGGAACTGCGTTATTCCTACTGCGTAATGGGAACTTCGTTATTCCTACTTCGTAATTGGAAAATCGAAGATTTTATTCCTACTACGTAATTCCTATTTTATAATTAACCTGAAGACTTGAGATGTCGGATAGAAAGAGTTATTTTTACATAGAGTATGAGCAAGAGCAAAATTTCCATCCGATTCTTTAATGACCGCGAAGTTCGCGCAGTTTGGGATGAAGAAAATTCCAAGTGGTGGTTTTCGGTTTTGGATGTTGTTGCTGCTATTAACAATGAAAATGATTATTCGAAGAGTCGAAACTATTGGAAATATCTGAAGACTAAGCTTAAGAAGGAGAACAATCAGTTGGTTAGTATTACTAACCAACTGAAACTTTCCGCTGCGGATGGCAAAATGTATAAAACTGATATGCTCGATAGCGAAGGAGTTTCAGCCCTTGCTAAAACATTTCCTAAAAATGGCGGCCTTCAATTCCTTGATTGGTTCATATACAGCGAGGACAGTCTAGATGGACAAAGTAAGAAAAAAGCTTATACCCTATTTGAAGGAAATTTAATTCACTCAATCGAAGTTGGAACCACAAAAGGCCTGCAGCAAATTCACGCTTACTTGTTTGGTGGACTTTATGATTTTGCTGGACAAATTAGACAGAAGAACATTTCAAAAGGCGGGTTTCAATTTGCGCTGTCGAAATTCTTAGTTGAAAATCTGAAGCAGATTGAGTTAATGCCTGAGTCAACCTTTGATGAAATTGTTTCGAAGTATATTGAGATGAACATCGCTCATCCGTTTATGGAAGGTAACGGCCGAAGCGCAAGGGTTTGGCTTGATTTAATTCTAAAAAAACGTATTCAAAAGTGTATCGATTGGAGTCAAATAGGTAAACGTGAATACATGAATGCCATGGTACTTAGTCCAACTAAGAGCCAAGTTTTAAAAACTCTTCTTAAAAATGCATTAACCACGAAAATCAATGATCGTGAAATGTTCATGAAAGGAATTGATTACTCCTATTATTACGAGGAGGGGGAATGAGCGAACTGCGTTATTGGAACTTCGTTGTTCCTACTTTGCAATTGGAAAATGGGAGATTTTATTCCTACTGTGTAATGGGAACTTCGTTGTTCCTAATTCTTAATTCATCCGAAGGATTAATCTTCAGGAAAGTATATTCTTCTTAATATTACTGAGATAACTCAATATTAAAATCATGAGCCGCCAACACACCTTCACCGCAAACATAGAATGGACCGGAAACCTCGGAACAGGAACATCTGCTTATACCGCTTATTCACGAAATCATACGCTTTCTGCTGAAGGAAAGGCCCCACTGGCCTGTTCATCCGCGCCAGAGTTTCGTGGCGATAAGACAATGTATAATCCGGAAGATATGTTGTTGTATTCCGTGTCTTCGTGTCACATGCTGTGGTTCTTGCATTGCTGCGCAGATGCTGGAGTGATTGTAACGGCATACACAGACAAACCCCAAGGCACATTGGTTATCGATTCAAACGGAATTGGGAAATTCACTGAGATAACGCTAAATCCTTTGGTCACTTTTCAAAATCAGGAGGATTTACATCAGCTTTCCGCGCTGCATGAAAAAGCGCATAAACATTGCTTCATTGCGAATAGTTTGAACTGTCCGGTGCAGATTATTTAATCTGTGAAGTATTTCCTTGGATAAATTAATCTCTCTATTTCGATTGCACAACGCACAGCTTGTGAAATTATGCAATTCACTTTCATAAATTTCAAATAATATGTGCAAACCATTGTTCTAGAGTCAATTATCTCTAAATTCGTTCTATTATTTTCGGAATAAATTAATTTTGAATGCAATGCAGAAGCGTACATTAACGACTATTGTTTTAGCACTAATCTCACTTGGTGTTTTAACTGCGCAATCAAAAAAACCAACGCAATTTTTTCACCGTGTAGGAAATGAAATTATTCATCCCAATGGACAACATTTTCAAATCAAAGGAGCCAACGTAAGTTGTTGGCTATACCAAGAAAATTACGTTATCGGCGGCGCTCAGACTGCTCAAAAGGTAACCGCCGAAAAAATTTCTAAGCTCATTGGTAAAAAAGCTTATCTCGAATACATTAAGAAAATGATGGACTCTTTTATTCTTGAAGAGGACATCAAACTAATGAAGCGAATGGGAATAAATTGTGTAAGACTTGGATTTGATGCAGCACTCTTTGAGAATGACTCGACTAAGATATGGTTTTTCAACAGCATTGACAGATTGCTGCCCGCATTCAGAGAATACGACATATCTATTCTTCCCACGATGATGGTTCCACCCAAACCACCTGACAAACTATGGTGCACGGGCTATGTAAAGGGTGATATTATGCTGTGGGATTCTCAGGAGGCAAAAAAAAGAACGATAGAAATCTGGAATGAAATTGCAGAGCATTTCAAAAATGAAAAAATGATACTTGGATACGATCTAATAAATGAGCCTGCCATAGAAAAAAAAAGAGAGAAAGAAGTTATTGATTTATACAAAGAAATCTCGGAAGAGATTCGTAAACTTGATCCAAACCATATGATTGTATATGAGGGAAATAAATGCTCCACGGACCTTAGCATTCTTTCTAAGTATGACAATTTACTCGATAAAAACGGTTGTTATTCTTTTCACCTTTACACTTGGTATGGATTAAAAATGAACAAAGAATTACCGAAATTCATGGACAATTCTCATATCACCAATCGACCGGTATTCTGCGGAGAATGGGGTATAAATAAAACTACCGCCATAAAAGAACAAGTAGACCTTATGAACGCAGAAAAAGACATGGACGGGTGGATAATTTATTTATGGAAAGCATTGGAGCTACCTCTTGGGCCTGAGGAAAAGAAAAGACCTCCGTATTATGGAAATTGGTTTTTTATTCCTTTCGATAAATTAAATATGTCATTGCTCACATTCAAAATTGACAACGAAACTAGAGATGTTATCGATTGGATGTCGGGGGTAAAAAATGCGAAAACACCAAGCGCTGAAAGCACTTTAAAGGCGTTGAATAATATTGTGAATATTAATCACGCAGACAAATGCAATTTTAATCTATCACTCATTGAAACGCTCGGATTTCATTTGACAAATTAGCCCGAAAAAATTCATTAGCTATGTCATTAAAATTTCACCTTTCCATTTTTAGCACATTCATTGGCCTATTTTGTTATTCCCAAAATTCTGAATACTCTGTTAAGGTAACCGAAAAGCCATTTAGATTCGAAGTAATCAAAGGAGATGAAGCTACCCCTCTCTTGTTAATTGAAAATGGTATTACCCTTCAGCATTTCACAAATAGTAATATCATCGAAAGGAGTCCATTTTCAGTGTGGATAGATGGGGAATGTGACTCTAAGCAAAGCGTAAATAGAGCTATTGAAATACTCGAGACAGATTCACTGCATATTTTCGTTTTGTTGAATGATGCTAACGACAGTTTATTCAATTTCCAATATGAGTTAATCGACAACAAACTTGATTTTAAATTATCAGAAATTAACCCACCTAAAGAAGATGAAAAACATCATTCGCGAATTGGTGTATATTTCTCTTCGCTACCGAATGACAGTTACCTCGGCATGGGAATGCGCTTCAACCAGGTAAATCACAAGGGAACTATAGTTACCAATTGGTGCAAAGAGGTTGGAGTTAATTTGCCAAAGGTTTCTCATTATGGTTCATCAGAAGGCCAAGATATTACCTATTTTCCTGTCCCCTTTTTTCTCAATCTAAGGGGATATGGGCTTTTGCTAAATAGTTATTACTTCAGTGAGTTTGATTTTGCAAAAACAAATCCCGAAAAAATAAAAATCACCAATTACAGCCATACTTTTCATGCTACATTATTTCTCTCTGATAAACCTTTAGAGATTATTGGCGATTATTACAAAAGCACAGGAGGCTACAAAAAACCAAAACCTTGGGTATTTGGTGTTTGGGCCGCAGCAAGTAATGATTGGCAAACGAAAGAAACCGGTCAACTTGTGAATGAAAAAGTTTTAAAAACACACAGAGAAAACAAAATTCCATTGAGCGCTATAATGGCCGAAGACTGGTATTGGAATAAAGATATTTTTCATCCGTTGGACGCTTGGACTTTAAATGAAAAACAATACCCAAAGTTTAATAACCTAATAGAAAATCAGCACAAAGCAGGTGTGAAGCATATTTCATATATCCTGCCTTATCTGTCCACTAATTTACTTTTTAAGAAAAGCCCACTTTACGAAGAAGCAAAACAAAAAGGTTACTTCACAAAAAACACAAAAGGTGAAACTTATGTTTTTCAATTTGCAGTATGGCGAAATTCTCAATTCGATTGGACTAATCCAGATGTAGCAGTGTGGTTCTGGGACAAATTCTACAAAAAATTGGCCGATGCAGGAGTGGATGGTTGGATGAATGATTTTGGAGAATACACCCCATATAATTCAAAATCATTCAACGGAGAATATGGATTGTCTATGCACAATAAATATCCCTTGCTTTG
>JBIKVX010000002.1:0-22831 GCA_044356625.1 Flavobacteriales bacterium
ACTTTATAAGAAGATGTAATCTCATGCTTTCCAACAGCTCCCAAAGCATTGTCTACGTCTGTTTGCACGCGTTGAGCAACATCACTCGAGTTGTCGTTGATTAAATAGTTCGTTGTAATTTTCACTTCGTTTCCAGCAGTACCAATCGCCTGAACCGTGCTAGCTGCTGAATTTCCGTTTTCAACCAATGCGGTTGAAAGGGCACTGCGAACGGCTTCTGGATCAATCTTCTCTTCGTACTTCACTTTGAATGAAGTTCCACCAACAAAGTCAACACCCATATTGAATCCTCGAGTAGTCCAAGACACCGCGCCAGCAATTAAGATGGTTGCAGAAATTCCGTAGTACAAGAAACGCTTGGTTACGAAGTCATAGTTCATTTTGGTGAACCAGTTCTTGGTGATTTTACTGTAGAACGTAATTTCTTTCTTGCTGTCTAAGCGCTTGTAAAGAATCAAACGAGAGATAACAATTGCAGTGAATAAGGTTGTGAAAATACCAATGATCAAGGTCGTTGCGAAACCTTTCATAGGTCCCGTTCCAACAAACAACAAGACCAATCCGGAAATCAATGTTGTTGCGTTACCATCGATAATCGCACCCAAAGCTTTCTTGAATCCGTCTAACATCGCAACCGATACAGGCTTGCCTAAACGCAATTCCTCTTTCACACGTTCGTAAATCAATACGTTCGCATCAACTGCCATACCCATGGTTAACACGATACCCGCGATACCAGGAAGAGTTAATGTTCCACCTAATGATACAAGCGCACCTATCAAGAAAAATAAGTTCGCAACCAATGCTACGTTTGCTGCCCAACCCGCCCATGCGTAATAAAACATCATGTATAGAAGAATAACAATAAACGCGGCAATGAAAGACCAGATACCCGATTTGATATTCTCTTCTCCTAAGCTCGGACCAACAACAACTTCATCGATAATCTTAGCTGGGGCAGGCAAAGAACCCGCCTTCAACAATCCCGCTAGGTCTTTCGCATCTATGATTTGCTTGTCACGGTCATCACCGGAACCAAAGGTGATTACAGATTTACCGTTTGGAATTTCTTCATTTACAGATGGTGCAGAATAAACTAAATTATCCATTACAACAGCCACAGCTCTATTATTGTCTGCAGCATTCTTAGCAGTCATTTCTTTCCACTTCGGAGCTCCAACATCAGGACTCATGGTCATTTCAACCACTACACCACCTTTAATTGGATCGAAGTCTTGACGCGCATCTACAATTGATTTTCCGTCAAGTGGCGCACGACCATTCAATTCATCTGCTTTAATGGCATAAAGCATGGCAATACCTTTTTCAGGCTTAGCGCCCCAAAGAAGTCTCAAATCTCTAGGAAGAGTTTTTTTCGCCGTTTCAGAATTCAACATTACATCAATCTGTTCAATATCACCAACCTTGGCGTATCCAACTATTGAAGATGGGTTTTTACCTCCGTCCGGTTGAAGCAAGGCAAACAAAGGGTTTTTCTTTAGCCTTTCATCATCCGTTAATTGATCATTCGGTTTTGGAGGACCCGGGTTACCAAGAGAATCAGGGGCTCCTATAAAAAGTTCAGGGGCCTTTAATTTACCAAACGCATCGTTCAAATCTTGAAGCGGTTTAGCAATTTCACCAAGGAAATAAGTATTCCAAAATTCAAGATTCGCTGTACTCTTTAGGTTTTTACGAACACGTTCTTGGTCAGTAACACCCGGTAATTCAACAATAATGCGATTCGTTAAAGATTGCTTTTGAACGTTTGGTGAAGTAACACCAAACTGGTCAATACGCTTGCGAATAATATTCTCTGTATTGTCAATCGCGTCATTCGCCTCTTTACGCAAAACTTTAATTACGTCTTCATCAGACATGTTCGCTTTGAACTTGTCTTGATTTGCTTGATTCATAAAATGCAACCACAACATACCTTGCGAACCAGACGTTTTCCAATTTTCTTCGAAAAGAGTTAAAAAATCCTCTGTACTATTCTTTTGAGCGTCTGTTGCGTTTTTTATCGTTGCAAGGAAAGTTGAGTCGGTGCTGTAATCACTCAAAGAAAGAAGCAAATCAGGAATACTCACCTCAAGAGTTACGCTCATACCGCCTTTCAAGTCAAGACCTAATGCCAACTCGTGAGTTTTCAGATAACTATAACTGTAACCCATAAGTGGGAATGCAATTGCATCAGCGCTATCACGCAAGGCTTTGTTGTATCTCTCTGTAAACAAAGATTCGCGCTTGTCAGCTAAATTAGCTTTAACGAAAGCGTCAATACTTCCGTGACGGTTTGAAATAACACTATCGCGGTATGCCATGAATCCCGGAGCATTGCGAATAGTATCGTCGACCTCCATCGTGTCGCCGTAATTCTTCAACAATTCACCTTTAACTAAATCGTCGGTAATTGACTCTTCGACAGCCTGAAAAACCAAGTCTTCGTAGCTCTTCGAGATAAAGCTAAACGATAAGAGATAGGCAACTGATAAGGTTAGTAGGATAATAAAAATCCAGAGTAGCGATCTATTTTGCATGTAAATTCAATATTGGTCAACACAATTTAAGGGTTGCAAATATAAGGAAATTAACAGAAACTCAAGGGGTACAAACAAAAAAGGTTGAGTTACCTCAACCTTTTTCAATTTCGATATAAAAATAATTATCCGATTCCGTTTTCTTTTGCTCTTTTCATTGCAGCAGCTAAACCAATTTTATTAATGGTTTTCATTCCTTTCGGCGTTACGCGCAATTGCACCCAACGGCTTTCTTCCGCCAACCAAAAACGCTTGTACTGCAAGTTTGGATAGAATTTTCTACGTGTTTTGATATTAGAATGGGAAACTCGGTTTCCAGAGATAGTCTTCTTTCCAGTAATTTGACAAATGCGTGGCATAAGAATGTGTTTTTGTGAATAAAGGGGTGCAAATATACGCGCTTTTTTAATAAATCCAATTATTACTTCTTAATTTCTTTGATCAAAAGCATAAAAGCCGCATCTGAGGCCATTTCGCGATTGCGTATCCTGTTCTTTCCAAACTTCAACTTCTTAACAATTGTTCTATTCTCAGCCGATAGCGCGACGAAAATCGTACCTACACCATGAATTTCATCTCCGCCATCAGGCCCTGCCCACCCCGTTGATGACAGTGCAAAATCGCTTCCCGATTTAAGCCTTGCGCAATCGGCCATTGCCGTTGCAACCTCTCCGCTGATTTCACCGTGTTTCGAAATTATTTCGGGGTCAACGCCCAATTCTTTCGATTTCGATTCCGCATGATAAACCACCCAGCCTGATTGAAACACCTGGCTCGCCCCAGAAACATCTGTGAGCTTCTGTGCCATCATTCCACCCGTGCAGCTTTCAGCAAAGCTCACCGTTTTTCCTTCACTACGAAGCCCTTCCACCAAAACACTTTGAAGCGTTTCTTTTTCGTATCCGAATACAAAATCTCCAATGATTTCAAGCAGCTCCTCTTCCTTTCTTCGAATGCGCTCATTCAAAACAGACTCTTCAGCCCCACCATAAATTGACATGCGCAACTTCACCATTCCCGGCGAAGGCAAATAAGCTAAATGAATGTCTTCAACAGCCAATGAGTTTTCCCATTCGGTCAAAAGATCTGCAATAAAACTCTCTCCTACACCTTGCGTTAAAATGGTTCTATGTACAATTTTTGGAAGTTCGAATTTTTGTTGAATGCGAGGCACAACTTCGTGTTCCATTAAATACTTCATCTCAAAAGGAACTCCAGGAAGCGAAACGCAAACATGTCCGTTCCTTTCGAACCACATGCCATTGGCAGTCCCCACCATGTTTTCAAGCACCGTGCAAGATTCAGGAACAAGAGCTTGTTGCTCGTTCACCTTCAAAAACGGCAACCCGCGTGATTCAAAAAAAGCCTTCACGCGCAAGTAGCTAGGTTCGTGCATGACCAACTCTGTCTGGAAAAGTTCGCAGAGCGTATGCTTGGTAATATCGTCTTTGGTCGGACCCAAACCTCCGGTTACTACAACGACTTCGGCCTTATTCAACGCCTTGTCTATCTCACTAAAAATAACGGCCCGCTTATCTGAAATGCAATGCGACGATTCCACTTCAATTCCGAAACTATTCAGATATTGCCCCATCCACGCGGCGTTGGTATTAATGGTTTGACCAATCAGCAGCTCGTCTCCAATATTTATAATTATAGCCTTCATACTTTTTTTTCTTTGTTCCACAGATTGAAACCAATTTTTGCTAAATTAGTTCGCTAAACTAAACCACTACTATGAAAAGACTCTACTTTACATTGGCTATGGGAATTGCTTTCAGCGCAAGCGCTCAGCAAATTCCAACCAAATTGTCTGCCTCACAAAACAAGGCGGCGAAATTCAACCCCTACACCAGCACAACAGTTGGCGAAGCCCCTTCACAACAATCAAAAGCTCCTTACGCAGTTTCTACTGCTAAGAGTATGGTTCAAGTGGAAGAGTACGTAGGAACTTCTATCTACGACTTGCAAACCAACGGCAGTATACAAAATCGCATTATTGCTGATGACGCTGGGGTTGCAGCTTGTTTCACTTTCAGCGCAACAAATTCTTCTGACACTTACCCTGACCGCGGAACAGGTTACAACTACCGGACAGCTGGTGTTTGGCAAGACGACATTACACAACGTGTTGAAAGCATGCGTGTGGGATGGACATCTTTGATTCACCCTTCAAACGGCTCTGAAGTGTTAATGAACCACAGCGGTTCTGCAGGAATCAAAGTTTGGACGCGCCCTGCAATTGGAACAGGAACATGGGTAAACTCCATTGTGCCAACGCCTTCAGGATTTTCAATGTTTTGGCCCCGTGCAGTTTCGGGTGGTGCAGATGGAAACAGCATTCACATGGTTTGTTTGGCAGATCCTAACGCTGGTGCATTCACCAACGGAATGACTGGTCCTATCTTGTACAACCGTTCAACCGACGGCGGTGCAACATGGGATTTGACAGAAGTTTTACTTCCTGGTGAAGAAAACGTGTCGTTAGTTGAAGGGTTTTCTGGAGACGCTTATGCTATTTACGCTCGTGGAAATAAAATTGCAATTGCTTCTTTCGGTGAGCTTCAAGATTCTTACATCTGGATTTCTAATGACAACGGAACTACTTGGACACGCAGCACTATCTGGGACTTTCCTATTGATAACTACGTTATTGACCAAGGAACAGATATCGAATTAGATGGTCTTCAAGATACTATTCTTTCTTCTGACGGAGCCGGTGCAGTTTACATCGATGCAAGCGGCACTGCTCATGCTGCATTCGGAACAATGTTCTACACCGATGATATAGGTGTTATTGATTCATCTTACAGCTACTTCCCATTAGCAGGAAGCATTGCGTATTGGAATGAAAACATGGTTGATCCTGCTGCCGAAGTTCTTGAAATTGGAATTTCTCCTGACCTCGATGCAACTATTCCTGCTTCAATCACAGAAGTTGGTCAATACGGAAACAGCGGCACTGCTTCACATCCTCAACTCGCTGAAGCGGCAGATGGAACAATCTTCTGCTCATACCAAGCGGTTAATGAAGCCTATTTCAACGGTGCCGAATATCTAAGGCATATTTACGCAGTGAAATCTGATGACGGTGGCGCAACTTGGACTGAACCTTCAGACATTACTCCAGACATTGCTGAAGACGGATATGAGTATGTTTATGCTTCAATGGCGCCATTCGCATACGGAGATAAAATTCACTTAATCGTTCAACGCGATTTCGAACCAGGAATTCACGTTCAACCAGAAGATGCTGCAGATCCTGTAACCGACAACGATCAAATCTATGTGTGTGTAACACTTGATTTAGTTGGTGTTGAAGAAGGACCTATGGCTAAAACGACATTCAATGTTTTCCCAAATCCAACAACTTCTGAATTGAACATTCAACTTCCAGCTAACGAGAATGGCGTTATTCGCATCTTCAATGCAAACGGACAGTTGGTTACTTCATTCAACAACTTCAACAACGGAACTACCAAAGTTGATGTTTCTAATCTTGCAAACGGTGTGTACAATGTGCAGTACCAAAACGCAAATGGAACAAGCAATCAGCGTTTCGTGAAGAACTAAGATTTTTATTTTCTATGTGGAAGAGGGCCGATTCGTCGGCCCTTTTCTTTTTGCGCAAACTATTCTGCCGTTACTTTGTTTAACGTTTATGAAGAAGACTGAAAACCCTTCGCTGAAATATATTCATTCGGATTTTGTTGAAGTAAAAACACCCCTCGATCCGTCTGGTCGTTTCAAAAATTTCCACACACAATTCATCCCGAATTTCAAAGACGTGATGAAATGGAAGCGCGCAACAAATCCATTTCAAACAGAAAAAAAAATGGGAATGACGGGGCCAGAAATTGCGGAAAATTTCAATTGGTTAAATGATAATGAAGATGGTATTGCTTGGTTGGGACACGCCTGTTTTTTCATTCGAATCAACGGCTTGAATATTATTACAGATCCAGTTTTCGAAAAGCTATCCCCCTTCCACAAGAGATACTCTTCACTTCCATTCAAAACAAACGAATTTCCTATTATTGATTACATTCTACTGAGTCACAATCACCGAGATCATTTGAGTGGAAAAAGCTTGAAGTCCATTCTTAAAAATTCTCCCGACGCTAAAATTCTAACCGGACTTAAAATGGGCTCCTTGATTCGCAGTTTATGTGGACATAAAAACCTTGAAGAAGCGGGATGGTATCAGGTTTTTTCAACTTTGAAAAACAATTTAACCATTTCATTTCTGCCTTCACAACACTGGGCGAAGCGCGGTCTTTTCGATTACAACGAACACCTCTGGGGTGCGTTCGTTATTCAAACAGAAAATAAAACAATTTACTTCAGCGGCGACACGGGGTATAACACACATCTGAAAGAAGTTGGAGACTATTTCAACATAGATTATTGCATCATTGGCATTGGCGCTTACCAGCCCGAATGGTTCATGAAGCAAAATCATATTTCTCCGCAAGACGCGCTGCGTGCAGCACAAGAAATGAAAGCCAAGAAAATGATTCCCATGCACTACGGCTGTTTCGATTTATCAGACGAACCCGTTATGGAACCTTTGGAGAGATTGCTTGAGTCAAAGCGGCAGGGAGTTGACTCAACAGGATTAGTCATTCAGAAAATTGGGGAGTTCATTTCCATATAAAAATTCTCTTTATTCAAAAGGCAAGAAAAAAAATGGTAAATTGCATGACTGCCTTAACTGTTTTCCATGAAATCATTCATTTCACTTGTTCTTGTTTTACTTTTCGCTGCAGACTACTGTGCGCAGAGTGTTAGCGATTGCAACGGGGCCATTCAGTTGTGTGAGGACGTCTATACAGAGGCAAATGCCACCTCAACTTTCGGAACTATTTTCGAGCCAACAGGAGCCTGCAACAACGGCGCTGAAACAAGTTCGATGTGGTATACCTTCACAGTAACCCAATCTGGGAATATGGGTTTTATTTTAGATCCTTCTGATGTTGATGCCGACTATGACTGGGGTATGTTCAATATTACTGATAACGGCTGTGCTGGAATAATGAACGGCACTTCGCCAGAAGTAAGTTGCAATTCATACGGGCTATTTTTCGGGTCAGGTCCCACGGGTATTTCCACTGCAAACGGAGGGTCCGGAAATTCCAATGGCCCAGGCGATTTGAACGGACCAACCTTCAACGGAGATTTGAATGTTGTAGCCGGACAAACCTACGCCTTGGTAGTTATGAATTGGTCGAACAGCTCGAGCGGATACTCGATTGATTTTTCAAATTCAACGGCCTCGCTATTCGACGATATTAATCCCACCATCATAAATGTCACCACCGACTGCAACAGCCCAGGCGTTTTGGTTGAATTCGACGAGAACCTTGTTACCACTTCCATTCAGCCTGTAGATTTTCAATTAACGGGTCCTTCGGGAAACGTGACCATCAACTCCATTCAGCTGCCTGCTCCTAACTCGCCTGGAAACCCTTCTGTGACTCTCATTCCAACGCTAGGAAATCTTCCACCCGGAAATTACACCTTGTCAATATCTGATCTCGCGGGATATGTTAACGACGCTTGCGGAAATACAGCCACCGGCTCTTTCGATTTTGTGGTTAGTCCATTAGCAGTTTCTGTCTTCGCTGGGAACGATACTGTCATTTGTCCCGGAACTAACGCAAACTTATTGGCTTCAGGGAATTTCACTTCAGTGCAATGGTTAAACGGTCCGGCAACTGCCAGCTATAGCGTTCTAAACGCCGGTAACTACCAAGTAACGGCAACACTCAACGGGTGCTCGTTAACAGACGTTGTGAATGTGTCAATCGCAACACTTCCGAACTGGGATCTTGGGCCAGATGTTACAATTTGCGCAGACCAGCCCTATTCATACACAACGAGTCAAAGCGTTTTATGGGGAAATGGAACAACAAGCACATCCCTCCCCATTTCATCCTCGGGAATGATTTACGGCACGTATTTCTATTTGGGCTGCCCAATGCTAGACAGTGCGCTTGTAACTGTTGTGTCGCCCCCTACAATCGACCTCGGCCCTGACACCACCTTGTGCACGGGAGCTAGTTTGAGTTTTTCCTTTAACGAACAGGTTACATGGAACGGAAGCACACTTTCTTCAACCTACATAGCGAATTCACCGGGATTGGTTATAGCGTCATACTCTGATGGTGTTTGCACAGCTTTCGATTCAATACTTGTTTCGATTTTAGATCCCATTGTTATTCCAATTGGAAATAATTACACCTTTTGCCAGGGAGATACTGTAATACTCACGGCCACTTCAGCAACAGCAGAATACTTTCTGTGGTTCGACGGAAGCGATCTTTCAACACACCCTTTTTATGAATCTGGAAATTACTCGGTAATTGTTTCAAACACGTGCGAAACGGTTTCGCGTAACTGGAATATGGAATTCGATGATTGCAATATTTATGTTTTCATTCCGAATTCCTTCACTCCGAATAACGACGGAATTAACGATGTTTGGTTTCCTGAAATAAACGGGTGGACAGAAGTTGAAACGCTTGTCTTCAATCGTTGGGGAGAAATTGTTTTTTCAAGTGAAAATCAGAATTCACCCTGGATTGGAGAGGTGCGTAACGGGGGTTATTTCGCTCCTGATGGCGTTTATTCGTACCTCGTAAAAGCAAAATTCACGAACGGTGAGGCTCGTGAATTCCGCGGTTTTGTTAGTCTTATTCGTTAACGAACCAATACTACTGTTCCCATTCGTTTAAATGGATCTTCTCCAGAACTAAACTGAATCTTAATTTCGTACACATACGCTCCGTCTTCAGCAAAGTGTGATCCTCCGTTGACATCACCTACCCAAACTTCAGTTGGATCTTTTGTTTCAAAAATCAAATCTCCCCAACGGTTGTATACACTGAAACTATAGCGCGATGTGCTTGATAAGCCCGTTACTACAGGAGCGAAAACATCGTTTTTCCCATCTCCGTCTGGAGTAAATGAATTCGGAACATACACATACGAACTCGAACTTACACTTACAGTGTAGCACTGAGCGTCCATGCAACCACCCACACCAACAACATCCAAACACGCTTCAAATGTTTCTCCGATATTACTTGGAAGTGGGAATGTTACGTTTTCACTGGTGTATTCAGTACCATCGATATTCCAAGTGTATGACACTCCGCCAAGTGATGCGTTGTCAAAAAATACAGTGCTTCCAGATGTCGGCTCTGAAGGTGTCCATGAGAATGAAGCAGATGGGTTTGAAACTACACACACCACATCGTTCTGCGTTATCGTTGCGTTGCAACCAGCGGCATCTGTGATCATTATTCCTATATCGGAACAAGAGTTACCTTCAAATAAGTTACTAAATGTGTTGCCACTTCCTGCTGAAACGCCGTCTAAGTACCAAACGCAGCTGCTCCCTATTGGATTCGATGTGTTTGTAAAGCTTACAGAAAGCGGTGAACATCCCGTAGTTGAGCTTGTGGTAAAGCTTGGTATTGGCAATGCGTTTATAGTTACTTGAACATCATCTGAACTTAAACACCCGCTGTTATTCAAATTATAATTAAACGTATACGTTCCAGCACCGAGTGTGGTTGGAGAAATTTGTCCTCCTGCTGTGATCGCTCCCGTTCCTGTTGCTGTCCAAACACCTCCTGGATTTGCAGCTGTTAATGTCTGAGTAGCTGCGTTTTCGCAGAAAGGTCCTGCCGCTGTAATCGTTGCGTTGAGATTTCCAATTACCTGGATAGTTTCTGTGAATGCTTGCGGACATAAACCTGAGGTGGTATAAGTAATGGGATAATTTCCCGCAGGAGTGCTTGCGCTGCCGAAAGTTCCGTTAGCCGCACTTGTTATTCCAGTTCCGCTCCAAGTGCCGCCTGGGGTAGCGGCAGATAATGTTTGAGGCAATGCGTCTTGACAAAATGGTCCAGCTGGTGTAATGGTTCCATCTGGAACAGCTAAAACAACCAAGTCTTGCGTATCAGAATCTGGACATGCGCCAGCAATATTATACGTCACAGTGTATGTTCCTGGTATCAATCCAGCTGGACTAAAGCTTGAACCCGCAACACCTTGGCCTGACCATGTTCCACCTGTCTGAGCCGCTGTAAGTGTAACCGCTGGAGCGTCATTACAGATGTCGGCAATGGCATTAATAGTCGCATTTGAATTCGCATTTACAACAACCGTTGTAGTGAAATCATGCGGACAGTTTCCACCTGTATTGTAGTTAATCAAATAAGAATTCGCGGTAGTTGTTGCACTTCCGAAACTTCCTGAAACAGCATTGTTTATTCCAGTTCCGCTCCAAGTTCCTCCAGCGCTCGCAGCTGCCAATGTAATTGGAAGTTCTGCAATACAAAATGGGCCTGCGGGAGTAATTGTTCCGTCTGGAACAGACCAAACAACGAAATCTTCTGTATCGGTTGATGGGCAGAATCCACCGATAGAATACGTAATAGTATGCGTTGCGGGGGCTGCCACAGCAGGATCGAATGTCCCGTTTGCTGAATTAGTTATTCCTGTTCCGGTCCACGTTCCTCCCGTCTCGAGAGAAGAGAGCTGCACCGCTGTAATGTCTGCGCAATAAGGGCCCGAAGCAATGATTGTCGCATCACTTTGTGGTACAACAGTAACTACGATATCGTCACTTGAAGCACAAATTCCAGAGTTCACTGTAAGTGTATAGGTTTGTGTTGAAACAGCCGTTAGCGTGGGAGATGAAATAGTTGAACTGCTTAAATTCAAGGCTGGAGACCAAGTGTATTGTTCTGTTCCTGTAGTTGAATTGGTGAATGAACCAACCATCACGGAATCCACACCTTCACAAATACTGAAATCGAGTCCAGCAAAAGCAGCAGGTACGTTCACAACTTCAATTTGGAGCCCATCTGTACCGCCACATTGACCGGCAATACTGTAATAAATATCGTGCTGACCCGGGCCAACAAGAGTTGGGTCGAAAACTGAAGTATTACCGAACGTGCTAACGATTCCAGCCCCAGACCAAGTTCCAGTTGGATCAGCAGCAACAATCGTTTGCGGACCGACATCTGAACACAGTGGTCCAATATCGGTAATGGTTGCATCCCCATTACCAGCAACCGTAACAGTGAAGGTTACAGGTGTTCCTATACAAGTTCCAACTGAAGGAGTCGCTGTAAAAGTTGAGAGAGCTTGGCCAAGCGTTGGGTTAGTTAAAAGAAAACTTCCAATGTTCCCTTGTCCAGATCCCGGGAGACCAGAAGCAGTGTTGTCGTTTGTCCAGTTAACAACTGTACTTGAAGGTGTTGCTCCCCAATTTACTCCAGCGAAGGTTGCACCGTCGCAATACAAATTTGAAACGGGTTCAATAATAGTCGGACTTGGTCCTACTGTGATGCTTATCGTGCTTGGTGTTCCCGTACAGGTCCCTAATGTTGGGGTCACGGTAATGACCGAAGTTATTGAAGCTGGAGTATTGTTTACAGTAGTAAATGATGGTATTGTGCCGGTACCTGATGCAGCAATACCGATACCCGGTTGAGTATTAGTCCAATTCAAAGCAGCGTTAGCAGGTGTACCTGTAATTGTTTGAGTTGGGATCGTTGCACCTGCGCATACATTGTATGTTCCGCCTGGACTTACTACTGCAGTTGGTGTTGGGCTAACTACAACCGTAACCGTTTGCTGTGTTTGACAACCCGCTTGCAAGGCGGTACAAGTATAGATCCCGCTATTCGCAACTGATGGACAAGCGATAGTAGGGTTGGCACTTAAAGAAGCAAATGCAGGGCCTGTCCAAGCAACCAGTAGCCCCGGTGTTGCAGTTAATCCAGAACTTAGTGTTAAAGGATTACAAACGCAAACCGGACCGTTGCTCGTTGCGTTGACTTGTGGAACTGGATTAACAACCACTGTCGTAGATCCAGAACATGTTGCAGCTCCTGTAGCAGTTACTGTATATAAACCCGCATTAGTGACTTGTGCTCCCGGAATGGTTACAGATTGACCTGTCCCCGTGAATCCATTTGGTCCTGTCCAAGAGTAATTGGTTGCCCCGAAAGCATTTGACGCTGCCAACGTAACGGTAGCCCCTGCGCAGTTGTTCGCGTTCGTAGAAGTTGCAGATGCCGTTACAGAACAAATTGGAACACCTGAAATATTTGTAGACGGAGGCAAAACGGTAATTGGTGTAGCGTAGTCGCAGCCATTTCCTCCCCAGCTTCCCCAATAACCGTCAGATGCAGGAGACACCGCAACAGAAAGGTTTCCGGCTGCAGGTGAATTCGCAACCGTTAGATTCACACAAAAGCTCCATGTGCAGTTTCCGGCATCTCCCCAATCATTTGATGGGTTTCCGTCAATAGGACCTGTTGGACCTTCATAAAAATAACCTGGACCTACCGGACCCACTGCCGTATTATTAGTTACTAACCAAATCCAACCTTGACCACCTCCTGCAGCACCACCACAATCGGCAGGAGCAGTCACTGGCGCAACATTGGTCCAGCCCGGCCCTAAATTCAAATCGAATCCTTCGAACCATTCCGCTGATCCACAACCTCCGAATCCGGTCATTGTAAAACACATCGTAACGACCGTTCCGGTTGAATACTGTCCGTTGATGGGTTGAGGATTGAGCGTATATGTAGTAGGTCCCGGTTGCGCTTTCGCAGCAATAGAAAACAAGACTACTAAAACGGTAAATAAATGTTTTTTCACAAGTGTAGGTTTTGGTCTGTTCAAGAGGAATTTCTTCCTTATGAACATTAGACTAACAAAAGTATAAAATAGTTGCGGCCTTCGAATATCCTTTGGAACTTTTTATCGAATTAAAACAATCGAGCCTACTTTTCTAAACGGAACCTCTCCAGCTCTTAGTTGCAGAGTTATTTCGTAGACATACGCATCCGGTTGAGCGTAATAGTTTCCACCGTGAACATCACCCGTCCAAACATCATTGGGATCATTCGTTTCAAAAATAACATCTCCCCAACGGTTATAGACTCTAAATGTATATCTATAGACGCTCGTTAATCCTGCGATAATCGGAGCAAACACATCGTTCGTTCCGTCGGCATCCGGGGTGAAGGAATTCGGGACAAAAATGTATGACTCTGCGCTTAATACAACGGTGTAACACTGAGCGTCCATGCAACCTCCTGGACCTACAACTTCAAGACAAGCCTGAAACTCACCTGATTCTAATGACGGTACATTGTAACTCACACTCTCTCCCGAAGCTCCCTGACCATTTATGTCCCACGTATAAGTTGTGCCTCCAATCGATGTGTTCTCAAAAGATACGGTACCTCCTAACATTGGCTCTATTGGCGACCAAGCAAATGAAGCCGATGGGTTCGGGTTCACGCAAACCACGTCAGTCATAGTCATACTCTGACTGCATCCCGCAGCATCCAAAATCATAATACCAATGTCCTCACATGAACTACCTGTGAAAATTTCGCTAAGCGTATTTCCGTTCCCTGCTGGTGCGCCATTCACATACCACACACAACTACTTCCCAAAGGGTTCGATGTATTGGTGAATGTAACTGAAAGAGGAGAACAGCCATTTGTTGTGCTCGTTGTGAAACTCGGCTGAGGCAATGCGTTTACTATCACCTGAACATTGTCGCTGCTAAGACAACCGCTGTTGTTTATGTTGTAATTGAAGGTATATGATCCTGCATCCAGCGTACTCGGAGCGATCTGTCCGCCAGCGGTAATCGCTCCTGTTCCACTCCACACTCCTCCTGCACTTGCTGCGGTAAGGGTGAAGGGTGAAGCATCTTCACAAAACGGTCCGGCTGCTCCAATTGTAGCGTCTAGATTTGCAATAACCTGAACAACTTGATTGAAAGAATTAGAACATGCGCCAGGAGTTGTGTAAGTAATTGAATAATTCCCTGCAGGAGTGTTCGATGCTCCAAAAGTTCCATTTGCTGCACTTGTTATACCTGTACCGCTCCATGACCCTCCTGCACTTGCGGCAGTGAGAGTTTGTGGTAATGCATCTTGACAAAACGGGCCAGCCGGTGTTATTGTTCCATCAGGAACAGGCAACACAACAATAGTCTGAGTGTCCGTATCGGGGCACGCACCACCAATTGAATAGGTTATGATGTATGTGTTAGGAGTAACTGAATTCGGAGCGAAAGTTCCTGATGCATTAACGCCTTGACCACTCCACGTTCCGCCACCATCCACGGCAGATAAATTAAATGCAGGTGCATCATTACAAACATCGGCAACAGCGGACACCGTTGCGTCTACGTTCGCATTTACCACAACAGTTGTCGTGTTTGCCTGTGAGCAGTTTCCTTGTGTTGTGTACGTGATCGTGTAAGAATTCGCAGCTAACGAAGCGGAGCCAAATGTTCCTGCTGAAGCGCTATTGATGCCCGTGCCACTCCATGTTCCACCTGTGCTTGCGGCAATTAATGTAATTGGAAGATCTTCTTGACAGAAGGGTCCTGCCGGCGTAATAGTTCCGTCGTAAACAGCGTAAACCGTTATTACTTGCGTATCTGTACTCGGGCAAGATCCTGGAATGGTGTAAGTAATGGTCGGATTCCCGGTAGCAATGCTCGGGTCAAATGTTCCCGCAACCGCATCTGTTATTCCAGTTCCGCTCCAGGTTCCTCCTGGATCTACTGCTGTTAAATTAAACGAAGCAACGTCAGCACATAAAGGCGCTACGTTCGAAATAGTTGCGTCAACATCCGCGCTCACCACAATGGTTTCATTGAAGATTCGCGGGCAACTTCCTGCGGTTGTGTAGGTAACCGTGTAAGTACTCCCGGCCAAGTTCGTTGAGCCAAAACTTCCATTTACCACATTATTAAATCCTGTTCCACTCCATGTTCCACCTGTGCTCGCTGCTGTTAATATTACGGGAAGGTCAGCTTGGCAAAACGGTCCAGCCGGGGTAATGGTTCCGTCGAAAACTTCATAAACCTCTATGGTCTCTGTGTCAGAATCCGGGCATGCACCTGAAATCGTGTAAGTAATGGTATGAACATTAGGAATTACAGAGGCCGGATCAAACGCTCCTGTTGCTGTATTCGTTATTCCATTTCCACTCCAAACACCTCCCAAATTCGCGGCTTGAAAAGTAATGGGCAATGCATCGGCACAAATATTAGCTTGAGGCGTAATTGTAGCGTCAACATTTGCATTGACAACAATAGTTTGCGTAAAGTTATTGGGGCAGTTTCCGCCAGTATTGTAGGTAATAGTGTATGAACTTGCGGCCAACGTTGCCGAACCGAAGCCACCTGTCGAAGTGCTATTGATTCCTGCTCCACTCCATGTTCCACCGGTACTTGATGCTGTTAATGTAACCGGTAAATCTGATTGGCAAAATGGGCCCGCCGGAGTAATAGTTCCGTCTGGAACATCGTAAATGAGAATAGTCTGAGTATCTGTACTTGGACAAGGTCCGCCTATGGAATAAGTAATAATGTTGTCTCCAATATTCGCTGAGGCAGGATTAAAAGCCCCTGTTACGCCGCTGGTAATTCCCGTTCCTGACCAAGTTCCACCTGTTTGAGCTGCTGTCAAGACAATAGGCGCAACATCTGCACAATAAGGTCCGGCAGCGGCTATGGTTGCACTCGTATTGGCATTCACCACAATGTTTTCCGTGAAAACTTGTGGGCAGTTACCGCCAGTGTTATAAGTAACAGTATAGGTGCTTGCTGCTAGGGTATTCGATCCAAAACTACCCGTTGAAGTGTTGTTTATTCCTGTTCCACTCCAAGTTCCTCCTGGACTAGCTGCGGTCAAAGTGAACGGAAGAGAAGATTGGCAAAATGGTCCTGCGGGAGTAATTGTTCCGTCGGGCAAAGAATTCACAATAATAATTTGCGTATCTGTGCTCGGACAAGGTCCGCCGATTGAATAAGTAATCGTGTTGCTAATATTCGCAGTTCCCGGATTGAATGCGCCTGTTGAAGCATTGGTAATACCAGGACCACTCCATGTTCCTCCGGTTTGAGCTGCCGTTAAAATTACAGCCGCATCGTCCGAACAAAATGGGCCTGCAGCATTGATGGTAGCGTTTGTACTAGCGTTTACTACAATGTTCTGGTTGAATGTGCGCGGACAGTTTCCTGATGTTGTGTAGGTTATTGCATAAGTGTTAGCAGCCAATGTTGTTGATCCGAAACTTCCTGTTGATGCGTTATTGATTCCTGTTCCGCTCCAAGTACCACCGGGAGTTGCTGCTGTAAGAGTTACAGGAAGAGCCGATTGACAATATGGTCCAGATGGAGTAATTGCGCCGCTTGGAACAGCGTATATGACAATCGTTTGCGTATCTGTGCTTGGGCAAGGTCCGCCAATTGAATAAGTAATTACATTGTTTCCAATAGTCGCTGAAGCAGGATTAAATGCTCCTGTTGTTGCATTGGTGATTCCCGTGCCGCTCCATGTTCCTCCGGTTTGTGCTGCAGTCAAAACAACTGAAGCAACATCAGCACAATAAGGGCCCGCAGCATTAATTGTCGCGTTTGTACTTGCGTTTACTACAATGTTTTGGTTGAATGTTCGAGGGCAGTTTCCAGAAGTTGTGTAGGTTATAGCATAGGTGTTAGCAGCCAATGTTGTTGATCCGAAACTTCCTGTTGCTGCATTATTAATTCCTGTTCCGCTCCAAGTACCACCGGGAGATGCTGCTGTAAGAGTTACAGGAAGAGCTGATTGACAATATGGTCCAGATGGTGTTATAGCTCCATTTGGAACAGCGTAAACAACAATTACCTGGGTGTCTGTGCTTGGGCAAGATCCTGCTATAGAATAAGTAATCGTGTTATTGCCAACGTTTGCCAATGCTGGATTGAACGAACCTGTTGTTGCGTTGGTGATTCCTGTTCCACTCCATGTTCCTCCGGTTTGAGCCGCGGTTAAAACGACAGGTACAACATCTGCGCAATAAGGCCCTGCAGCATTTATTGTTGCGTTACTTTGCGGCAACATCGTAACCACAACATTATCGGTAGAACTGCAAATACCTGAAGAAACCGTGAGCGTGTAAGTTTGTGTACTGTTCGCGGTATAGGTAGGTGTTAGTGTGGTTGTGTTTGTAAGGTTCGTTGTTGGTGTCCAAGCAAATGTTTCACTACCCGTATTCGAATTGGTAAATGATCCGCTCAAGTTTACGATCTGTCCTTGACAAACACTTTGATTCAAGCCTGCGTTAGCAAGAGGTACACTAATGATCTGAATCTGTGTCACGTCAGAAGCGGGACATTGATTTGGTAAATTCAACGTGTAGGTTATTGTCGGACTTGCACCCGCTGTAAGAGGATTAAACAATCCACTAGAAGTGTTTATTATACCAGGGCCCGACCATGTTCCGCCCGGCGTAGCCGCCACTAATGTTTGAAACCCTACATTCGAACAAAGCGGTCCAATGTCAGTTATCGTTGCGCTTGGTGCATTATTCACCGTAAGATTGAAAGTAACCGGAGTTCCTAAGCAAGCGCCCTGCGAAGGGGTAGCGGTTATGGTAGAAATAGTTTGTGTAGTAACCTGGCTGGCTGTGAAGGTTGGAATAGTTCCTGTTCCCGATGCGCCCATGCCTGTGGCTGTATTGTTATTCGTCCAAGCCACCGTCGCTGTCGCGCTGCTGGTAGTAAACGGAATTGCAAGTACTGTTGCGCCTTCGCAATAAACGTTAGATGCAGGAACCGTAATTGTAGGAGCAGGGTTTACTGTAATTGTGAAATTACTAGCAGTACCGTTACATGTCCCCAGATGAGGCACTACCGAAACGGTCGCTACAACAGGGGTTGCTGAATTATTAGTAGCGGTAAAAGAGGGAAGTCCACCATTTCCAGACGCGGCCAACCCAATACTCGTTTGGTTGTTCGTCCAAGTATACGTTGCTGTTGCAGGCGTGCCTGTAAATGTTTGAGCGGGCACTGTCGCTCCGGAACATAGCGTAATTGGAGATATAGGCGTTACTGTAGGGGCGGGGTTCACCACTACTGGTAATATTTGCTGTGCTTGACACCCATTTAAAAGCACTGTAACGGTATAATTTCCGGTCATTGCGGCCGTAGCACTTACGATAGTTGGACAAGGATTCAAGGCAGCATATGCCGGCCCTGTCCACGCAACCAAAGCCCCTACGGGAGCGCCTGAACACAGCGTTAATGGACTCCCAACACAAACAGGACTGTTCGTGGTTGGATTCATTGTTGGCGTTGGATTTACAACCACAGTTGTAGATCCTGTACAAGTAGCTGCACCCGTTGCGGTAACCGTATAAACACCAGCCATTGCTGCGGTGCAACTTGGAATAGTAACGTTCTGACCTGTGGCTGTAAAACCGTTTGGTCCCGTCCAAGCATAACCTGTCGCGCCTGTTGCAGCCGTTGCATTAAGAGTGATTGTCGTTCCAGTGCAATAGGGCCCCAAATTAGAGGCTGTAACAGCACAAACCGGGACACAGGTTAAAGTGCCGCCGCCTGCAGATTCGGTGATGTTTACATTCCCTGTGCATCCGCCAAAATTGGTAAATAACATAATAAAAATTTGACCTGGAGTCGCCGCTGGCAATGTGAAAACGTTTCCCGTTGCTGCAGAGAAATTGCAGCTAACTGGCGCAGCTGTGAGACCAGCGCAAGCTGCAGACAAAGAATTGAACGGTCCCCAAACGGCATAATCCTGATCGCATGGCGCCGTTTGATTTATGGTAATCGCGCCGGTTGAGCCGACCGTCAGTGTAAACCACGATGGATTCGGTTGACTACCCAAGCAACCATAATTATTTCCAGCTGGCACAGTACCACCAACAACCGCGGGAAAAGTAGTGGGCGCCCCTGAACAAATTGGTGTTGCGCCCAAGCAATTCGTTCCCTGACCATATAAATTCGTGTTAGCAAAAACAACAAGAATCAGACTTAAAAAGAAAATATGCTTATTCAAAATAACCGGCTTTTTTAAGGTGTTAAGTTTAAGACGAGACAAATGCCGATTGGGTTGCTCTAAGTCTTATCCCTAATCGCAAATATAATTTATAAACACTTAATGAACAATGCTTTCTACATGTAAAACTTGACCATTTTCATTGTAGCTCGTGACCTCCATTTTACCATTTAAGATTTCAACAACCATAAAACCCAATGTAGATTGTGCAAAATGAGTAAATTCAAATGGCGTTTGAATCGGTCTTTTGTTTCCACCACCGCCAGAAACAAAATAGGTAACTGTCCCGGTTGGCTTGTGAACCTGCAGGTCATGCTCATGCCCACAGAAATAAGCATCGACATGAGTTTCATTGAACAGGCCCTCAAACTTACGCATATACTGAGGCTGGGTTTTTCTCATGCCGCAAGTGTACAAAGGGTGATGACCAAAAACCAATTTCCAATTTGCCATTGAGTTCCGAAGGCCTTGTTCTGCCCAAGCATTCTGAGATACAGTATCTAAAGAGTTCAACTCTGGATATGCATTTCCTGCGGATAACAAGTCGTTTTGATAAGGGTTTGAATCCATAAAAAAAAGATCTACGGTTTCGTTATTTCCAAAATTAAATTGTTCCCTATAGTATTTGGAAGGTAATCTCCATCGCGGACTATTGTTCGAATAAGCGATTTCAGCTGAAGGCGCCCCGCGATAATCATGATTACCTAGAATAACATACCACGGACATTGCAAATGCGCGCCGGTGTATACATTTTCGAACGAGAGGTCCCACAGAACATCTCCTAGTGAATCTACTCCAGCATCATAGAAATTATCTCCGGTACTTACAATAAAATCATACGCACATTCTGCACCCACTTTCTCCATAGCCGCCGCAACTTTCACTTGATCGGCCTGACCATACCAACCCCAATCTCCAATAACCGCAAAACGAATTGCAGAATCCCCTTTGCAGTTTGGCGCTGAAATGCACACGGGTCCATTTTCTCTGCAACTTATTAGCGAGCTAAATAAGAATAAAGCAGAGCCAAACAAGATGAAAATCAGACCACTTTTCTTTGGAAATATTTTATTCATTGACGTTCTAGTTATCGTTTTTTTCAAATTTAAGGCGCATTCCCACTAATTTTGGAACGTTATGTTAAAACAAAGCTTTCAATTAAAACAACAACAAAGACTTTCTCCTCAACAAATTCAGTTGATGAAAATGTTACAAATTCCAACCATGGAATTAGAACAACGTATCAAAGAGGAAATGGAAAGTAATCCAGCCCTTGAGGAGGGGGAGGAAGAAAAAGAGGAAAGCGAACGCGACGAAGACAACAACGAAGAAGAAAACGACAGCCAAGAAGTAGACTTCGATTTTTCAGAATATCTTTCAGATGATGATATTCCCGATTACAAATTAAGCGTAAACAACAACTCTGCAGACCAAGAAGACAGAGACATCCCTATAGGAGCCGGTAAGACTTTTCACGATTTACTTTATGCGCAAATTGGACTTCGAGATTTGGACGAAGAGCAATTACAACTCGCGGAATATATTATCGGAAATCTCGATGATAATGGGTATTTACGAAGGGAACTGCAAGCGGTAGCAAATGATCTTTCGTTCTCCATGAACATCGTGACTTCGGTGCCAGAATTGGAAGAAATTCTCAAAGAAATTCAAGAACTCGACCCTTCAGGTGTTGGGGCAAGAGATCTTCGAGAATGCTTGTTCATTCAGTTAAAACGTCAAGAAAGAAACACTTCAACAGTTGAGCTAGCAAAAGTTATTATTCAAAAATATTTCGACGAGTTCACTAAAAAACATTACGAAAAAATTTCAAAAAAACTTGGGATTTCCGATGATGAATTAAAACCTTCTATTGAACTCATATTGCACCTTAATCCAAAGCCTGGTAATAGCATGCAAGAGTCTAACCGGACGGTGCAGCACGTTACTCCAGACTTTATGTTGGTGGTGGAAAACGATGAACTTCGCCTTCAACTTAATTCAAGAAATGCTCCTGAATTGAAGATAAGTCGGGAGTACAAGGGCATGCTCGATCACTATGCTAAGCTCAAAACTAAAGACACAAAAGCGAAAGAAGCCCTTCAATTCGTAAAACAAAAAATCGAAAGTGCAAAGTGGTTCATAGACGCCATTCAACAAAGAAATCAAACACTCATGATTTGCATGGAGGCAATCCTTACTATGCAACGCGAGTTCTTTCTTTCCGGCGATGAAACAAAGTTGAAACCCATGATTTTAAAAGACATTGCGGATCGTGTAACCATGGATATTTCAACCATTAGCCGTATGGCGAATAGTAAATACATTCAAACGCCCTATGGAACATATTTGTTGAAATACTTCTTTGCGGAAAGTCTTTCAACAGACGAGGGGGAAGAGGTGAGTTCAAGAGAGGTGAAGCAAATTCTTAAAGACGCTATTTCTTCAGAAGAAAAAAAGAAACCTCTTACCGATGAAAAATTAGGGAAATTACTTAACTCGAAAGGTTACAATATAGCGCGAAGAACTGTTGCTAAATACAGAGAACAATTGGGTATTCCGGTTGCTCGATTAAGAAAGGAAATGTAATGAGAGAAAAGTTTGTTATTCAATTTTCGAAGTTCCTTTCATTGATCTTCCACCCTTTAGGAATGCCAATGGTAATCTATCTTTTGGTGAGGTGGATTGACCCCTATTACATAGCTCCTGCGGAAGCAGATTACTTCGTTTTTTTACTTCTCGGAATTAATATTGTTGCGCCCGCATTAAGTATTCTAATCATGATAAAATTCAAAATGGTTTCTTCCATTGATTTGCATGACCGAAAGGAAAGATGGGCCCCATATTTATTGGTTATTTTATATTACCTCTTATCGTATGGCCTTTTAAGGTATTACGGCCCAAAACTTCCAACAGAAGTGTTTTCATTCTTTCTTTCCGTTATTATTTCTTTACTTCTTTCTTTGGGAATAAATTTCTTCTGGAAGATTAGTGTTCACATGCTAGGTCAAGGAGGTGTGTTCGGTTCTCTGCTCAGCTTAAGTATTCTGCACCGAGCAGATGTTTCAATAATAATTATAGGATGTCTTTTAATGTCGGCACTTACCGGATTTTCGAGGCTTCGGCTAAACGCTCATACACACCAACAAGTGTATGCTGGATTTTTGTTGGGGATGGTTTGCAATCTCGTTATTCTTTGCGGGGAGTGGTTTATTTAACCTGTGATTTCGTCCATTTCCACGCATGAGCTAAAGCGTCATCAATAGTTAACTGACACTTCCACCCCATCTTCTTTTGTGCATAATCTGGAACAGCCCATATTGCTGGCACGTCACCCGATCGTCTTCCCGTAATTTCTACGTTTAGAGAAACGCCATTTATCTTT